>NZ_JBJDRL010000034.1:0-45063 GCF_044987475.1 Microbacterium sp. ZW CA_36 | reverse complement strand
GGCGAGCCGTGAGGCGCGGGGGCGGGGAGGCGGGAGGCGGCGGTCCTAGGCTCGGAGGCATGACCGCGCGCCCCGGCATCCGCTCCTCCGTCCTCGCGCAGCCGCTGCGGATCGGCGCCGTCGAGGTGCCGAACCGCATCATGCAGACCGCGCACTCGAAGCAGTACTCCGACCGGGTCGAGTCCGACCGCGAGACCGCGTACTACGTGCGCCGTGCGCAGGGCGGCTGCGGGCTGTTCGTGGCAGGCAACCACTTCGTGCACCCGACCGGTTCGATCCGCGGCTTCGAGGACGCGTACCGCCCCGAGGGCGTCGCCGCGTCGAAGCGGATGACGGATGCCGTCCACGAGGCGGGCGCGAAGATCTTCGTGCAGCTCAACCACCACGGCGCGCAGGCGCAGCCCGACGGTCCAGAAGGTCCGCGCGCGGTGTACGCGCCGTCGCGCGTCCTGTCGCCGTCGACCGCGCACGCGACCCGCGAGATGGATCGCGCCGACATCGCGGCGTTCATCGACGGCTGGGCGTTGTCGGCGGTGCACGCGCGCGACGGCGGATTCGACGGCGTCGAGATCCACATGGCGCACGGCTACCTGCTGCATCAGTTCCTCTCGCCGCTCTACAACGCCCGCGGAGACGAGTACGGCGGCGACCTCGAAGGACGCACGCGATTTCCGCGCGAGGTGCTGCGCGCCGTACGGGAGCGGGTGGGCGACGACTTCACCGTCGGCATCCGCATCGTCGCGAACGAGTTCCACCCCGACGGGATCGACGGCGCCGGCATGCGCGAGGTCGTCGCACGCCTGCGTGCAGAGGCCCGCATCGACTTCCTCGACCTCGCGGCCGGCGGCTACCACAACGTGCACTACGTGTTCCCGTCCTCGCCCATGCCGTACGCCTGGCTGCGCGACGACGTCGCCGCGGTGAAGGCCGCGAACCCCGACGTCCCCGTGTTCGGCGTCGGCGCCGCCCGCTCGGTCGAGGACGCGGAGGAGGTCGTCGCCTCCGGCATCGCCGACATGGTCGCGCTCACCCGCGCCCAGATCGCCGACCCCGACCTCGGCCGCAAGCTGATCGGAGTCGAGCCCGTCGACAGGGGCGAGTCCGGCATCCGTCACTGCATCCGCCTGAATCAGGGATGCCTCGGCCGCGGCAGCCGCGGACTCGCGATGTCGTGCACGGTCAACCCGCTCGCCGGGCGCGAGCTCGAGCGGGGCGAGCGGCCGCGCGCGTCGTCGCCGCAGCGGTGGATCGTCGTGGGCGGCGGCCCGGCCGGGATGCGCGCCGCCGTCGAGCTCGCCACCGACGGGCATGCGGTCACCCTCGTCGAGCGCGCGGACGAACTCGGCGGCCAGCTGCGCCTCGCCCGCCGGGTGCCGGGGCGCGAGAGCGTCGGGCTGCTCGTCGACGACCTCGAGCGCGACCTCGCGGCCCTCGGCGTGACGGTGCGGCTCGGGGTCGACGCGGACGCCGGCCTGCTGCGGGCCGAAGGTGCGGACGGCATCGTTGTCGCGACCGGCGCCATCGCCCCGGTGACCACCTCGCTCGCCCTCGGGGGCGCGTACTCCGGAGGCTTCCCTGCCGAGGGCACGACCGACGCCTTCGCGGCGGTCGCCCCGGCGGGGGCCGGCGTGCCGCTCGGCCGGCGGATCGCGGTGGTGGATGCCGACGGCACGGCGTACGCCGCCGGGATCGTGCTGACCCTGCTCGAGCGCGTCGACGAGCTCGAGCTCGTGACGCCGTTCGAGACCGTTTTCCCGCACATCGGGGCCGGATACGACCGGCCGCTGCTGCTCGAGCGTCTCGGCGCGCACGGCGGGTTCCAGCGCCGCCCGGCACACCTCGTGGAGCGGATCGAGCCGGGCGCCGTGACGGTGCGCGACACGCTGACCGGCGCCGTGGAGATGATCCCGGGCGTCGACGCGGTGGTGGCCGTCGAGCCGCGTGCGTCGGTCGGCATCCCTGGCCTGGTCACGGACACGCCAGCCGCACCGCGGGTCGTCACCATCGGCGATGCGTTCGCACCTCGCACGATCGATGCGGCGGTCTTCGAGGCCGTCGAGCTCGCGTACGACGTCGCGGGGCTGGCGACGCTGCGCGGCTGACGCGGCGGTCCGACCAAGCCCAGCGAGCAGACGGCCGACCGACCTGGCGCGGGCCGGTGGCTACGCTGGGCGCGTGGACCCCGTCACCGCAACCCTCGTCATCCTGGTGCTCGCGGTGATCGCGTTCGTGAGCAACCGCGTGCCGATCGGGATCGTCGCGATCGGCGTCGCGCTCGCCCTGTTCTTCACCGGCGTCCTCACGCTGCCGCAGGCCCTGGCGGGATTCGGCGATCCGACCGTGCTGTTCATCGCCGCGCTGTTCGTCGTGAGCGAGGCCCTGGACGCCACGGGCGTCACGGCATGGGCGGGCCAGAAGGTGATCGGCCGCGCCGGCACAAAGCGCACCACGCTCGTCACTGTGATCTCGCTGCTGGTGGCGGTGCTGACCGCCCTCATCAGCATCAACGGCGCCGTCGCCGCGCTGCTCCCGCTCGTCGTCGTGGTCGCATCGCGTGCCGGCATCGCGTCGTCGAAGCTGCTCATGCCGCTCGCATTCGCGGCGTCCGCCGGCTCGCTGCTCCTGTTGACCGGCACGCCGGTCAACATCATCGTCTCGGAGTTCGCCGCCGGCGCGGGAGGGAGGGAGTTCGGGTTCTTCGAGTTCGCGCTCGTCGGCATCCCGGTGCTGCTCGGCACCGTCGTGATCCTGCTGCTCGGCGGTCGACTGGTGCCGGAGCGCAAGGGTGCGATCATGCCCGTCGACCTGGTGCGGCACGCGCGCATGCTGCGCCAGCAGTATTCGCTGACGCTCGACACCGGCGTGCTCCTCGGCCCGAACTCCGGGGTGACAGAGGTCGTCGTCGCGCCGCGGTCGCCGCTGATCGGCGAGCGGGTGTGCGCCGGGATGACGACGCCCGACGGTGACCTCGTCGTGCTGGCGGCGCGACGAGGCGACGAGCACCTGAAAGGCACCGAGTTCATCGTGCAGTCCGGCGACGCGCTCCTGCTCCAGGGAGCGTGGGACGACCTGACGCGGCGGACGCAGGACCCCGGTGTGCTCGTGGTCGACGATCCGGCGCAGCTGCGCCGGTCGGTGCCGCTCGGGCGCGGCGCCAAGCGCGCGATCGGCATCCTCCTGGCGATGATCGTGCTCCTCGCGACCGGCCTCGTACCGCCGGCGGTGGCCGCGCTGCTGGCGGCGTGCGCACTCGTGCTCACGCGCACCGTCACGGTGACGGCGGCTTACCACGCGATCTCGTGGACGACCGTCGTGCTCATCGCGGGCATGATCCCACTGTCGACGGCATTCATCAGCACCGGCACGGCCGACCTGGTCGCAGAGGGCATGCTGTCGCTGCTGGGCGAGGCGGGCCCCCACGTGGCGCTGCTCGCGCTGTGCGGGATCACGCTGGTGCTCGGTCAGCTGATCAGCAACACCGCCACGGTGCTCATCGTGGCGCCGATCGCCATCTCGGTCGCGCACGCTCTGGACCTGTCGGTGCAGCCCTTCATGATGGCGCTCGCGGTCGCGGGTGCGGCGGCGTTCCTCACGCCCATCGCGACGCCCGCGAACCTCATGGTGATGGAGCCGGCGGGCTACCGGTTCGGCGACTACTGGAAGCTGGGGCTGCCGCTCGCGCTGTTCTTCCTGGCGGTCGCGGTCCTCTACGTGCCGCTCATCTGGCCGTTCTAGCCGTCCAGTTGTGCGCTCGCCTGTCGCGATCCGCGGATCGGCGTCGCAGGTCGCGACAGGGGAGCACGTGGTGCGCGACGCCCCGGCGGCTCGGGTCAGCCGGGACGTCGCGGGTTCTTACGCGGCCGACCAGCCGCCGTCGCTGGCGAGGTTCTGGCCGTTGACGTTGACGCCGTCGTCGCTCAGCAGGAACGTGATCGACGCGGCGAGGCGGTCGGGCGTCACCGGCGGCGCCATGACAGCCATGCCCGTGCGCACGCGGTCGGCGCCCAGCGCCGAGTTGAACTTCGCCTCGATGTTGGTGATCACGGCGCCCGGCGCGACGGCGTTGACGCGGATGCCGCTGGGGCCGTACATGAACGCGCTCGACTTCGTGAGGCCGACGACGGCGTGCTTCGACGCGGTGTAGGCGGCGCCCGCGGACGAGCCGCGCAGGGATGCCTCGGACGAGGTGTTCACGATCGACCCGCTGCCCTGCGCGAGCATGGCGGGGATGACGGCGCGCATCAGCTTCATGGTGCCGGTGACGTTCACGCGGAACACGCGATCCCAGACGGCGTCGGTGACCTCGCCGACGGGGGTCATGTCATCCATGATCCCGGCGATGTTGGCGAGAGCGTCGATCCGGTCGCCGGCCGCCTCGATGATCTGGGCAACGCCCTCGTCGTCGGTGATGTCGGCCGTGAGAGCGACGACATCGGCACCCGTGTGCGCTGCGACGAACTCGTCGAGGCGGTCCTGGCTGACGTCCACGGCGATCACTCGACCGCCCTCGCGAGCGACGCGCGAGGCGGTGGCGCGGCCGATGCCGGAGCCGGCGCCGGTGACGATGACCGTCTGGCCCGTGAAGCGACCCGCGGTGACCTTCTCGGCCCACTCCGCCTTCGGGGTCTCGTCGGCGGTGGCACCGGCATCCGCGATGCCGTCGGGGTTGACCTGCGCGATCAGGGCATCGAGCGCGGCCTGCGGGAAGGCGCCGCCGCTCATCGCGACGAGGTTCGAGATCGGGAGCGAGGCGATGGGGCTGAGCGCTTCCGCGCTCTGGCCGCCCTGGGCGAGCAGACCGCGCAGTGCGGCGCCGCCGGCCGGGTCGTCGAGCCATGACTGGATGGTGGAGGCTCCGGTGAGGGGAGCGGTGGTGGTGCTCATGGGCGTTCTTCCCTTTCTTCGTGCATGCATGGGGCTGCGGGTCCGGGGATGAGGATCCTTCGGGGCGGCTCCTACCGGACAACTTTGTCCGGTACTAGGCTACACCCGTGCCCAGCACCGCATCCCCCCGTGCGCGGCCCCGCCAGAATCGCGGCCCCGCCGCCGCCGCCGACAACCGTCGCGCCCTCATCGCCGCCGCGCGCGAGGTGTACGCCGAAGGCGGCCTGGGCGCGCCGTTCAGCGCCGTCGCCAAGCGCGCGGGCGTGGGGCAGGGCAGCCTCTACCGCCACTTCCCCGACCGCACCGCCCTCGCCGTCGCCGTCTTCGAAGACAACGTGCGCGAGCTCGAGGAGTACACATCGGCCTCAGAGCGTACGGTCGACGACCTGCTGGACCGGGTCGTCGACCAGGTGGTCGTCTCGACAGCCTTCATCGAGCTGATCACCGCCGATCTCACCGATACGAGGGTGGCTGTGCTCGGGGCCCGGTTCCGGGCCCTGGTGGAGCGTCTCGTCGCCCGCGACCGTGCCGCCGGCCGCATCGGGAACCACATCGAGACGGACGACGTGACGCTGGCGACCGGCATGCTGGCGACCGAGCTCGCCCGCGCCGACACCGCGCAGCGACCGGTCGTCGCGCGCCGTGCCCGCGCCCTCTTCGCCGCTGCATTCGCACCGCGGTGATGCAGCGCTAGGCTCCTGCCATGGGACGGTTCATCTACGACACGAACGCCAATTCGGTGGACATCGACGACCGCACGCTGGCCCATCTCCGCATCGTCGTGATGAACAAGCTGCGCCGTTCCGAGCCCTTCATGTTCGACGTCGAGATCGGCGACGGCAGCGGTCGCCGCAGCTTCTGGATCCACCCGTCGGTGCCGATCCAGTTCCACTTCTTCGGAAGCCGTCAGCCGCGCATCAACCGCCGCTGGGTCGAGGAGCTGATGCTCGCGGCGAGCGGGCCGAACGGACTCACGATCCTCCCCGAGCCCGCCGAAGGAGACGAGTCGTCGCAGCCCGAGCCCTCTTGAGGGTGCGCCGCGACCTTCGGGATGCCGATCCCCGCCGAGATCGGTGACCGGCGCGGGCGACGGAGTGGTCGCCTAGGACGGGACGTCTTCGCCTGTCACCTCGGTGCCGCCGACGGTGAGGCGGTCGACGTCGATGTGCTCCACGTCCACCTTGCCGAGTGACACGTCCGCTCCCGCTTCGAGCGCCGCCGCTCCTGCGCCCTCGGCGACCGGCACCGGACCGGTGTCGAAGTGCTCTGCGACCAGCAGGATGCCGCCGGTCGAGCTGGCGGAGTTCGCAAGCTCCTCGATCCACTGGCGGCTGAGCTCGGAGGGCTCGGGGTCGTCGAAGACGAACCGGAGCGGGATCGACGGGTGCAGCCAGATCGTGCTGCGCCCCCGCGGCTGATCCTCGGGGTGGGCCCACGAGACGGTGAAGCTCTCATCGCGTCGGAGCTTGGTCGCAATCACGACCTTGAGGTGCGCCAATGCGCGGTCCTCGATATGGATCGGCATCGCGCCGCCGCCGTAGTAGATCGTGCCCACGCGCCAACAATAACCCTCGAGACCGCCTGCCGATGCCTCAGAGCCGCGTCCACGCCTCCGTGAGCACGCTGCGGAGGATCTGCTCGATCTCGTCGAACTCCTTCGGGCCGACCGTCAGGGGCGGCGCGAGCTGGATGACGGGGTCGCCGCGGTCATCGGCGCGGCAGTAGAGACCGGCATCGAACAGCGCCTTGGAGAGGAACCCGCGCAGCAGCCGCTCGGACTCGTCGTCGTCGAAGGTCTCCTTCGTCGCCTTGTCCTTGACGAGCTCGATCCCGAAGAAGTAGCCGTCGCCGCGCACGTCGCCGACGATGGGAAGATCGTTGAGCTTCTCGAGCGTCGACCGGAACACCGGCGAGTACTCGCGCACCCGCTCGTTGAGCCCCTCCTCCTCGAAGATGTCGAGGTTCTCGAGCGCGACCGCGGCCGACACCGGGTGACCGCCGAAGGTGTAGCCGTGGTAGAACGCGCGATCGCCGTGGGCGAAGGGCTCGTAGATCCGGTCGCTCACGATGGTCGCGCCGATCGGCGAGTAGCCGCTGGTCATGGCCTTGGCGCACGTGATCATGTCGGGCACGTAGCCGTAGGCGTCGCAGGCGAACATGTGGCCGATGCGGCCGAAGGCGCAGATGACCTCGTCCGAGACGAGCAGCACGTCGTACTTGTCACAGATCTGACGCACCCGCTGGAAGTATCCGGGGGGAGGCGGGAAGCAGCCGCCGGAGTTCTGCACCGGCTCGAGGAAGACCGCCGCCACGGTGTCGGGGCCTTCGAAGAGGATCATCTCCTCGATGCGGTCCGCGGCCCACACGCCGAAGGTCTCGAGGTCGTCGGCGGGCGCGCCCATGTCGGCGGCGCGATAGAAGTTGGTGTTCGGCACCCGGAAGCCGCCGGGCGTCACCGGTTCGAACATCGACTTCATGGCCGGGATGCCGGTGATCGCGAGGGCGCCCTGCGGCGTGCCGTGGTACGCGACCGAGCGCGAGATGACCTTGTGCTTGGTGGGCTGGCCCTGGATCTTCCAGTAGTACTTGGCGAGCTTGAACGCGGTCTCGACGGCTTCGCCGCCGCCGGTGGAGAAGAACACCTTGTTGAGGTCGCCGGGCGCGTAGTCGGCCAGGCGGTCGGCGAGCTCGATGGCGGCCGGGTGCGCGTATGACCAGATGGGGAAGAAGGCGAGCTGCTCGGCCTGCTTCGCGGCGACCTCCGCAAGGCGCCGGCGACCGTGACCGGCGGCCACGACGAACAGGCCGGCGAGACCGTCGATGTACTGCTTGCCCTGGGAGTCCCAGATGTGGTGGCCCTCGCCCTTGACGATGATCGGAACGCCGGGGCCGTCCGTCATCACCGACTGACGGGCGAAGTGCATCCACAGGTGGTCTTTCGCCATCTGCTGCAGCTCGGACTCGCTCCTCGCGGCGCGGTCGGTGCGGGCGTGGCGTTCGGTCGAGATCGACATGTGGAGCCTTCCGTCGGACGTGCTTCCCACGCTACTCGCGTGCCCCGCGGGCGCGGATGGGACGTTTCGTCCGGTTCGGATGCCGCAGTCGCCGGACCGTCCGGACCTCCGGGTCTCCGGCATCCATCGTCCTTCGGGTGGTTTGGGGCGTGGGAGTGACGTTCGGGGCGCACGCCGTACGCCCCGGACGATACTCGTGCGCCCCGAACGCGCGAGGAGGGTCGCGGGGCAGGGTCAGCGACTCAGGTCGAGCCGCGCTCGATGAGCTGCGTCGCGAGCACGAGGGGCGACGGGGGCAGAGGAGCGCCGGCGGCGGCCTCGGTGAGCGCCGTGACGGCGGCCGCCGCCATCTCGCGGATCGGCTGGCGCACGGTGGTGAGCGGCGGGGTGAGCCAGCGGGCGCCGCGCAGGTCGTCGAAGCCGACGACGAGCACGTCTTCGGGGATGCGCCGCCCCGTCGCCGCGGCTGCGGAGTACACGCCCGCCGCCATCTCGTCGGAGCACGCGAAGACGCCGAGCCGATCGCCCGGCCGGAGCCCGCGCAGGACGGGCAGCGCGGCCTCGCGCGCCGCCGCTCCGCCCCAGTCGGCCTGCACCGCGACCAGGTCGGCGTCCGGGCGGACGAGTCGCAGCGCCTCGCGGAAGCCGGTATTGCGTGCGCGGCCGTAGCGGTACGGCGGCGATCCGAGCACCACCGCGAAGCGGGTGGCGCCGCGCTCTGCCAGGTGCATCGCCGCTGCGGCCCCGCCCTCGCGGTCGGTCGTGCGAACGCTCGTGAGCCCGCGCGACGTCTCGGCCTGCGGATCCATCAGCACGACCGGGATCTCGGCATCGTTCAGCGCCGCGAGCTGCGACGCCGTCGGCGAGATGAGTCCCAGCACCACGCCCGCCGAGCCGCGCCTGCGGATGCGCATCGGCCAGTCGTCGTCGGGGGTGTCGCGCTCCTCGGTCAGCACGAGGTCGTAGCCCGCGGCGGCCGCGGCGCTGCGCGCGCCGGCGGTCACCTCGTCGGAGTAGGCGTTGTGGAACCACCCGAGAACCAGGTCGACCAGGCGCGCGGAACCCGGAGGCCGCCCGCCGACGGCGGGGTCGCGCGTGTAGCCGAGGGAGCGGGCGGTCGCCAGCACGCGACGCCGGGTCGCGGGGGCGAGGTCTCCGCGGCCGGACAGCGCGCGGGATGCCGTCGCCACGCTGACCCCCGCTGCCGCCGCCACGGCTGCGAGGCTCACGCGCGCAGACACCGGCCGCCTGCCCTTGACGCTTCCCCGTAAGACGTCATCCGACCGCCGAGACCGCGGGTGGACCCCACGGTCTCGGCGATCGGATGACGTCTCACGGGCACTGCATCACTTTCGCGCACGCCGGAGGTTTTGCGCAACATTGTCGCGACGCCGAGCGGGCGATGGCATCGTCTGTGGCTGGAAAGGGCACACCCGATGACGACGACGACATCGCCGCTGCGGATCGCACTGATCGGCACCGGCTTCATGGGCCGCATGCACACCCACGCCTGGCGCACCGCGCCGCGCTTCTTCGACCTGCCGCTGACTCCACAGCCGGCGCTACTCGTCGGGCATCGCGCCGACGCGACCGCCGAGGCCGCAGCGCGCTGGGAGTGGCCGGAGCACTCGGTCGACTGGCGCGAGGCCGTCGAACGCGACGACATCGACGTGATCGACATCTGCACCCCCGGCCAGACCCACGCCGAGATCGCGCTCGCCGCGCTCGCCGCCGGAAAGCACGTGCTGTGCGAGAAGCCGCTGGCGAACTCGGTCGCCGAGGCGGAGGAGATGACGGATGCCGCCTCCCGCGCCGGCGTCGTCGCCATGTGCGGTTTCAGCTACCGCCGCACCCCCGCACTCACGCTCGCGCGGGAGCTCATCGCGGCGGGCCGCGTCGGCGAGATCCGGCACGTGCGGGCGCAGTACCTGCAGGACTGGCTGAGCGACCCCGACGCGCCCCACACCTGGCGCCTGGACCGTGATCGGGCGGGCTCCGGCGCGCTGGGGGACATCGGCGCGCACAGCATCGACACCGCGCAGTGGCTCACCGGTCAGGACATCACGGCGGTCTCGGCGACCCTGCGCACCTTCGTCACCTCGCGACCGCGTCGCGGGGCGGTGGAGGGCCTGGGCGGCGTCGCCGCCGACACCTCCGACCGGCTCCCGGTCACCGTCGACGACGCGGTGGCGTTCACCGCCCGGTTCGACGGCGGCGCCCTCGGCGTCTTCGAGGCGACGCGCCTGGCGACCGGACGCCGCAACGCCAACCGCATCGAGATCAACGGCGACCGCGGCGCGATCGCGTTCGACTTCGAGCGGATGAACGAGCTCGAGGTGTACGACGCCGCCGACGATGTCGCGCAGGGCTTCCGGCGCGTGCAGGTCACCGAGGCGCAGCATCCGTATGCCGGCGCATGGTGGCCCGTGGGTCACGGACTCGGGTACGAGCACCTGTTCACGCACCAGGCCGTCGACTTCGTGCGCGCCGTCGCCGGCGAGATCCCCGTGTCGCCCACCTTCGCCGACGCGACCCAGGTGCAGCGCGTGCTCGCCGCGGTCGAGCAGAGCGCCGCGCACGACAGCATCCTGACGACGGTCGCCGCCGGCGCCGTCGACGCCCCCGAACGCCCCGTGGAAGGGAACCTCTCATGACCCGCACCGCCCTCGTCGTCCGTGGCGGATGGGACGGCCATCACCCGGTCGAGGCGACCGAGCTGTTCCTGCCGTTCCTCCGTGACAGCGGCTTCGACGTCACCGTCGAAGAGGACCCTGAGGTGTATGCCGACGCCGACCGCATGGCCGGGACCGACCTCGTGCTGCAGTCCGTCACGATGTCGCAGGCGTCGAACGAGGCGGTGCGCGGGCTCCGCGAGGCCGTCGCCGCCGGCACCGGGCTCGCCGGATGGCACGGCGGCATCGCCGACTCGTTCCGCGCGAGCTCTGACTACCTTCAGCTCGTGGGCGGCCAGTTCGCCACCCACCCCTCGAAGCACCCCGACGAGGTGCACGGCGACCAGACCGACAACTACCTGGACTACACCGTCGAGATCACCGACCTCGGCCGCCGGCACGAGATCACCGCCGGCATCGACGACTTCCCGCTCACCACCGAGCAGTACTGGGTGCTCCACGACGACCTCATCGACGTGCTCGCCACGACCACTCACCCGGTGCAGCCGTATCACCCGTGGCACCGGCCCATCACGTCGCCGGCCGTGTGGACGCGGGACTGGGGCCAGGGGCGCGTCTTCGTGTCGACGCCCGGTCACAGCCTCGACGTGCTGCAGGACGCCAACGTCCGCACCATCATCGAGCGCGGCATCCTGTGGGCGGCGCGATGACCCCGGGCAGCGTCGGCCCCGGTACCGCGACCGACATCGGCATCGTCGGGCTGGGTGTCATCTCGCGCCAGTACCTCGACACGCTCCTCGGCGCGGAGGGCGTGCGGATCGCCGCGGTCGCCGACCTCGACGCCTCCCGAGCGCAGGCAGCGGCCGAGAGCATCCCCGGCTGCCGCGCGCTCGGCACCGACGAGCTGCTCGCCGATCCCGGCGTCGGCACGGTCCTCAACCTCACGATCCCCGCCGCGCACGCCGAGGTTGCGCTGGCCGCCATCGCGCACGGCAAGGACGTCTTCGGCGAGAAGCCGCTGGCGGCGACGCTCGCGGATGCGACGCGGGTGATGGATGCCGCAGCCGCCGCGGGCGTCCGCGTCGGGGGTGCGCCCGACACCGTGCTCGGCACCGGCGTGCAGACCGCGCGCGCGGCGATCGACGACGGGCGGATCGGGCGGCCGGTGTCGGCATCCGCCATGTGGATCTCGGCGGGCCACGAGTCGTGGCATCCGCATCCCGACTTCTACTACCGCGAGGGCGGCGGGCCGCTGCTCGACATGGGTCCCTACTACGTCACCTCGCTCGTGCAGCTGCTCGGACCCGTCGAGGCCGTCTCGGGCGCCGCGTCGCGCTCGCGCGACGTCCGTGTGATCGGCGCCGGGCCCCGGGCGGGGGAGAGCATCGGCGTCGACGTCGACACCCACCTGACCGGCATCCTGCATCACGCATCGGGAGCGATCTCGACCGTGACCATGAGCTTCGACGGCGTCCGCTCGACCGCGGCGCCGATCGAGGTGCACGGCGTCGACGGGTCGCTGATCGTGCCCGACCCCAACATGTTCGCCGGCGACGTGCAGCTCCACCCCCGTGGCGGCTCGTGGCAGACCCTGGAGCCGTCGGCCGGGTACGCCGATGCCGGCCGGGGCATCGGCCTGCTCGACTTCGTCGCCGGGCCGGGCAGAGCGAGTGGCGCGATCGCGCTGCACGTCCTCGAGATCATGACGGCACTGTCGGACTCCGCCGCGTCCGGCGTGCGCGTCCCGCTGCGCAGCACGGGGGAGCGCCCGTCCCTCGTCCCCCTGACCCCCGCATCCGAATGGAGAAGCCTGTGACCACGGCCCGCGCCGTCATCGACCTCGACGTCCCCGGCGACGTCATCAGCCGCCACCTCTACGGCCACTTCGCCGAGCACCTCGGCCGCTGCATCTACGGCGGGTTCTGGGTCGGCGAGGACTCCGCGATCCCGAACGTGCGCGGCATCCGCTCCGACGTGGTCGAGGCGCTGCGGGCGCTCGGCATCCCGAATCTGCGCTGGCCCGGCGGCTGCTTCGCCGACGAGTACCACTGGCGCGACGGGATCGGACCCCGCGAGAACCGTCCGCAGATGATCAACACGCACTGGGGCGATGTCGTCGAGAACAACCACTTCGGCACGCACGAGTTCATGGACCTGTGCGAGATGCTCGGCGCCGACGCGTACGTCAACGGCAACGTCGGCAGCGGCACGGTGCGCGAGATGAGCGAGTGGGTCGAATACCTCACGCGCGACGGCGACAGCCCGATGGCGCGGCTGCGGCGCGAGAACGGGCGCGACGAACCCTGGAAGGTGCCGTTCTGGGGCATCGGCAACGAGGCGTGGGGCTGCGGCGGCAACATGACCGCCGAGCAGTACGCGCTCGAGGCTCGCCGCTACGGCACGTTCTGCCGCAACCACGGCGGCAACGACCTGTACCGCATCGCGGCCGGCGCTTCCGACGACGACATCACCTGGACCCGCGCGCTCATGGAGTCGCTCGGATGCCTCACCTGCGGGTCGAACCCGTCGCCGGTGTTCCAGGGCGTCTCGTTCCACTACTACTCGCACGCCGGCGCGGGCATCAACACCGAGCCGGCTACGGAGTTCGACGCCGAGCAGTACTACGGCACGATGCGCAAGGCGATCGACATCGAGCGGGTCATCCGCCGGCACGAGGCCGTCATGGACTCGTACGACCCCGACCGCAAGGTGGGCCTCATCCTCGACGAGTGGGGCACCTGGTGGAACGTCGAGCCCGGCACGAACCCCGGCTTCCTGTTCCAGCAGAACACCGTGCGCGACGCCCTGGTCGCCGCCGTCCACTTCGACGCCTTCCACCGCCACGCCGGGCGCCTCAAGATGGCGAACATCGCGCAGACCCTGAACGTGCTGCAGGCGATGATCCTCACCGACGACGACGGCGCGATGGTGCTCACCCCGACCTACCACGTGTTCGAGATGAACCGCGGGCACCACGACGCGACCGCGCTGGCGGCGCACGTGCTGTCGTCGCCGACGGCGGCGGACGATGTGCCCGGCCTGTCGGTGTCGGCGTCGACCACCGACGGCTCAGCGCTCGTGTCGCTCTCGAACCTGTCGCTCGACGCGCCGCTCGACGTGCGCGTCGACCTGCGCGGGCGCACGGCCACCGTGCGGCGCGCCCGGGTGCTGACGGGGACGGATGCCGCCTCCCACAACACGCCCGAGACCCCCGACGCCGTGGCGCCGGCGCCGCTCGACACGTCCCTCGACGCGGGTGTGCTGACCGTCTCGCTGCCGCCGCACTCCTTCGCCACCGTCGAGCTCGACCTGGCGTAGCGGGCGTACGCGCCACGAACAGAGCCCCGCGGCGCATCGCCGCGGGGCCTTGTTCTGTTGGTCGAGCGCGGGCTCGCGGCATCCCTCGGCCCTTCGCCGACAGGTCAACCGGCCTTGTGCAGGAGACCGGGCGCTGGGGTCTCCTGTGGAAGCGCGGTTGACCTGTTGAAGGCGCGTGAACGAGGGCCTTACGGCGCATCGCCGCGGCCGGCCGGGATGCCGGAGCCGCGGTCGCGGCATCCCACGGTCCCTTCGCCGACAGGTCAACCGGCCTTGTGCAGGAGACCGGGCGCTGGGATCTCCTGTGGAAGTGCGGTTGACCTGTTGAAGGCGCGTGAACGAGGGCCTCACGGCGCATCGCATCGCGGCCGGCCGGGATGCCGGAGCGCGGGCTCGCGGCATCCCTCGGCCCTTCGCCGACAGGTCAACCGGCCTTGTGCAGGAGACCGGGCGCTGGGATCTCCTGTGGAAGCGCGGTTGACCTGTTGAAGGCGCGTGAATGAGGGCCTCACGGCGCATCGCATCGCATCGCGGCCGGCCGGGATGCCGGAGCGCGGGCTCGCGGCATCCCACGGTCCCTTCGCCGACAGGTCAACCGGCCTTGTGCAGGAGAACCGGGGGCTGGGATCTCCTGTGGAAGCGCGGTTGACCTGTTGAAGAGGCGAGGAGGGCCCCGCGGCGCATCGCCGCGGGGCCCTCTTCGCAATCCGGGTCAGCGCACGGGCAGGGCGTCCGCGCCCGTCCGGACCGTGGCCGTCGCGGCCCGGGGATCTGCTGCCGTGACGACGTGGACGTCGCCGGTCAGCTCGACCCGGACCTCTGCGTCGCGCTGCGCGCACGAGGGGCCGACCCAGAGGTCGATGTCGCCCGGCTCGACGATGCGGCGACCTTCGCGCCCGGTGAACGCCAGGCGAGTGGCCGGCACGGCGAAGCTCACCGACACCGACTCGCCGGGCTCCAGCGACACCCGCTGGTACGCGAGCAGCTGCGCGACCGGACGCGTGACCGACGCCACCCGGTCCCGCGCGTACAGCTGGACGACATCCGTTCCCGGCCGGTCTCCGGTGTTGGTGACGACGACCGACACATCCAGGATGCCGTCGGTCGCGGCATCCGTCGCGATCAGCGATCCGCGCTCGAACGTCGTGTACGTCAGACCGTGGCCGAAGGGCAGGGCCGGGGTGTTGTCGGCGCTCGTGATCTCGGTCGGGCCGCCCAGCACCGGGTGCAGGTAGGTGTAGGGCTGGGCGCCCGCCGACCGGGGGAGCGACACGGGGAGGCGCCCCGACGGCTCCGTACGGCCGGACAGGATCCCCGCGATGGCCGGACCGCCCTCCTCGCCCGGGAAGAAGGCCTGCAGCACGGCGCTCGCGGCGCCCGGTCCCTCGAGCATCCAGCCGATCGCGTACGGACGTCCGGAGACCATCACGACGGTCGTCGGCGTGCCGGTCGCGATGACCGCCTCGACGAGACGGCGCTGTGCGCCGGGCAGCTCGAGGTCGTCGACGTCGTTGCCCTCGCCCACGGTGCCGCGGCCGAACAGGCCGGCCCGATCGCCGACGACGACGATCGCGACGTCGGCGGCTGACGCCGCCTCCGCCGCTGCGGCGATCCCGCTGGTGTCGGGATCCTCGACCTCGCAGCCGCGCTCCAGCACCACGTGCGCACCGGCGAACTCGCCCCGCAGCGCCTCGGCGACGCTCGGCATTTCGAAGCCGAGCGGCGTGCCCGGGTGATGGGCGAGGACGTGGTTCGCGAAGGAGTAGCACCCCATGAGCGACTCGGCCGAGTCGGCGTTGGGGCCGATCAGCGCGATCCGTCCGGGAGCCGAGAGCGGCAGCAGTCCGTCGTTGGTCAGCAGCACGACCGATTCCTCGGCGGCCCGCCGGGCCAGGGCACGCAGCGCGGGATCGTCCAGATCGATCTCGGTCGGCGGCGACTCGAAGTCGGCATCGAGCAGACCGAGACGCTCCTTCTGTGCGAGGACGCGCAGCACGGCACGGTCGACGAGCTCGACCTCGTCGGGATGCGCGGCGAGCCGGGCCCGCAGCGGCGCCGCGAACGCGTCCGCGGTGGGCAGCTCGATGTCGATGCCGGCGCGGAGGGCGAGCACCGCGGCCTCGCCGAGATCGGCGGCGACACCGTGGAGCGAGTGCAGGAACGCGACCGAGAAGTAGTCGGCGACGACCGTGCCCTCGAACCCCCACTCGTCCCGCAGCAGTCCGGTGAGCAGGGTGGGGTCGGAGGCCACGGGGACCCCGTCGATCTCGGCATACGAGTTCATGACCGACTGCACGCCGCCGTCGCGGATCGCCATCTCGAACGGAGGCAGCACGACGTCCTGCAGCCGCCGTCGCCCCATCTGCACGGGGGCGTGGTTGCGGCCTGCCTGCGACGCGGAGTATCCGGCGAAGTGCTTGAGGGTCGCATCGACGCCGGCCGACTGCAGCCCGCGCACGTAGGCGGTGCCGATCGTACCCACGACGTACGGATCCTCGGCGATGCACTCGTCGACGCGGCCCCAGCGGGGGTCGGTGACGACGTCGAGCACGGGGGCGAGACCCTGGTGGATCCCCAGTGCGGCCATGGACCGCCCGATCGCCGCACCGACCTCCTCGGTCAGCTCCGGGTCGAACGCGGCGCCCCACGCCAGCGGCGTCGGGAACGTCGCGGCCTTCCACGCCGCGAGCCCGGTCAGGCACTCCTCGTGCACGATCGCCGGAATGCCCAGGCGGGTCTCGGCGCGCAGGCGCCGCTGCTCCGCCCAGAGCCACTCGGCCCGCGCGATCGGATCCACCGGACGCGTGCCGTACACGCGGGTGAGGTGACCGAGGCCATGGGCCGTCGCCTCCTCGTACGGGCCGGTGTTGCCGCGCTCGCCGGCCATCGGCGCGACGACCTCGCCGCCCTTGTCGACCCAGTAGCCGACGAGCTGTGCGAGCTTCTCGTCCAGCGTCATCTGCGCGTGGAGGGACTGCACCCGCGGCGAGACCGCGGGCATCACGACGTCGCTCATCCCTTGACCGCCCCCGTCAGGCCGCCGACGATCCGCCGCTCGAAGAGGCTGAAGAACACCAGCGCGGGCAGCATCGACAGCGACGTGAAGGCGAGCACCTTCGCCGTGTCGACGGAGTACTGCGACGAGAACGCCTGGACACCCAGCGGGAGGGTGAACTGCGCCTCGTCGTTCAGGATGAACAGCGGCAGCAGGTAGCCGTTCCAGCTTCCGATGAAGGCGAGGATGCCGACGGTGATGACACCGGGCACCGCGAGCGGGAGCACCATGCGCCAGAAGAACGACAGGCGTCCGCATCCGTCGATGTAGGCGGCCTCCTGGATCTCGTCGGGGATCGCCCTCAGGAACGGGACGAGGATGATGATCGTCGTCGGCAGTGCGAACGCGATCTGCGGCAGGATGACGCCCGGGAGCGTGTTCATGAGCCCGAGGTTGCGCACCACGATGTACAGCGGCGTGATCGCCACCGTGATCGGGAACATCAGGCCGGCGGCGAACAGCGCGTACAGCGCCCCGCGACCGGCGAAGCTGTACCGGGCGATGACGTAGCTCGCCATGAGCCCCAGCGCGACCGCGCCGACGGTCGTCGCGAGGGCGACCATCGTCGAGTTCAGCACCTCGGTCCAGAACAGTCCGCTGGTGAGGACGTCGATGTAGTTCTGCGGGTTCCAGTTCACCGGCAGGCCGGACGGGTCGACGGTGATCTCGGAGTTCGTGCGGAAGCCGCCGATGATGATGTACAGCACCGGCCCGAGCATCAGCGCGATGATGACCAGGGCGATGAAGTACACCGCCGGGCTGCCCCACGGGAGCTTGTTGACGTCGCGGCGGCGTCCGGGCACCGTGTCGCGAAGGGTGATGGTCCGGGTGCTCATCGAGTCCGTGGAGCTCACTTGACGCCCCTCTCTGTGATGGCACCCGCGGTGTCACGGCGCAGGATCGTGCGCTGGTAGATCAGGGCGACCACCAGGGAGATGACGAAGATGACGACGGCGACGGCGCTGCCGTACCCGAAGTTCCCGGAGTTGCGTCCGGTCGCGACCATGTAGATCGCCATCGTGTTGGTGCCTGCGACGGACGACACGTACTGACCCCAGATGATGTAGACGAGGTCGAAGAGCTGCAGCGCGCCGATGATGGAGAGGAACGCCCAGATGCGAAGCGTCGGCCCCAGCAGCGGGAGGGTGATCGTCCGCTGGATCTGCCAGTAGGACGCGCCGTCGATCGCGGCGGCCTCGTACAGCTCCTGCGGAATCCCCTGGAGCCCGGCGAGGAAGAGGATCACGGCGAACCCGATGTACTTCCAGGTGAGGATCGCCATGAGCGTCCAGATCGCGATGCTGGGGTCGGCGAGCCAGTCCTGCGCGAGCCAGCTGAGTCCGACCTTCTCGAGGAAGCCGTTCACCGCTCCGTTCGTGGCCAGCATGAGGCTGAACCCGGTGCCGACGATGACCTCGGCGATCACGTAGGGGACGAAGATGAGCACACGGATCACGGACTGACCGCGCATCCTGCGGTTGAGCAGCAGCGCCAGCAGGATCGCGACCGGGCCCTGGAGCACGAGCGATGCGACGACGATGAAGGCGTTGTGCCCCAGCGCCTGCTGGAAGATCGGATCGGTGAAGATCGTGACGTAGTTCTGCAGGCCGATGAACTCGGTCGCCGGGCCGAAGCCGGACCAGCGGAAGAACCCGTAGTACGCGGCCATGATGACCGGGAAGATCACGAAGCCGACGAAGAAGATCAGGGCCGGCCCCACCAGGATCATGACCTCGAGGCGGCCGGCCCAGCCTAGGCCTCGGGGGCGCCGGCGGCCCTGCGGCACCGACGGGGGCGGCGTGGTGCCGCCCCCGTCGTGCTCTGCAAGGCCGCGAGCGTCAGAAGACATCTCGCGGGTAGACACGATCAGCCCTGCTTGCCTGCCGCGTTGACCGCGTCGACGAGCTTCTGCGGGTCGCTGTTGCCGGCGAGCATGTCGACGACTGCGACGTTGAGGGCGTTGCCGACGTTCTGGCCGAGCACCGTGTCGAGCCACTGCGAGACGAACGGAGCGTTGTTGTACGCCTCGAGGATCTGCTGGAGGTACGGCTCGGTGACCGCTTCCTGCGCCACCGTGTTGACCGGCGGCGAGTTGAACGCCTTGTAGTACGCCGTCTGCTGCTCGGCGCTGGCGACGAAGTTCAGGAAGTCCGCGCACTCCTCCGGGGCATCGACCGAGCACGAGTATCCGTCGACGCCGCCCATCATCGAGCCCGGCTCACCGTCGCCGCCCGAGATCTCGGGGAACGGGAACCACGCGAGGTCGGGGAGCGGCTTCTCGTCGGGCGTCAGCGAGGCGATCACACCCGGGTCCCATGCGCCCATGAGCTCCATCGCGGCCTGGCGGTTGGCGATGAGGCCGGCCGAGCTGCCTGCACCCTGCTGCGGCTCGGTGGTGAGGAACCCGTCGTTGAAGGGGTTGATCGCCGCGAAGTCCTCCAGGTCCTCACCGGCGCGCAGCCAGCACTCGTCGCTGAAGTCCTTCGTGTCGCCCGTCTCCTCGATGACCTCGGGGCTGCACTCGCGGATCGCGAAGAAGTAGTACCAGTGGGCGGCAGGCCACGCGGCCTTCGCGCCGAGGGCGATCGGCTCGATGCCCGTCTCCTCGAGGCTCGCCACCGCGGTCTTGAGGTCGTCGATGGTCTCGGGGGTCTCGGTGATCCCGGCGTTGTCGAAGGCGTCCTGGCTGTAGAAGAACCCACCGGGCAGCACCGAGAGCGGCATCGCCCACACCTTGTCCTGATACGTCTCTGCGGCGAACGAGCCCTCGGGGATCTCGCTCTTGACGTCGTCCGCGATCAGGTCGGTCAGATCCATCAGCTGGCCGGCGTTGACCATCGCGGTCATCTTGCCGCCGCCGCGCTGCAGGAAGATGTCGGGCGCGTCGCCCGCGTTCAGAGCCGTCTGCAGCTTTCCGTCCATGTCCTCGTTCTGGACCGACTGCATCTTGATCGTGACGCCGGGGTTCTCCTCCTCGAACGCGGCGATCGCGTCCTTCCAGAACTGCTGGCCAGGACCGGTCGTCGAGTTCTGCCAGAGCGTCATCTCGACGTTGCCGTCGCTGTTCTCGTCGGAGCCGCCGGCACTGCAGCCGGCGAGCGCGAGCGCGCCGACGACGAGTGCTGCGGAACCCGCGAGGATTCTCTTGCCCATCATGTGATTCCCGTTTCTCTTCATCGAGGAGCACCTCTGCTCCGGGGTGCGGTGGTCGGCGCGATCGGGTCGCGCACTGCTCGGCGCTGCGACCGAGCAAGCAAAAGTGTGCGTGCGCAACAAATAGTTTGTCAAACGTTTTCGAAAACGGTTTCAATGCCGTTACGCTATCGAGATCATGAAGCGTCGTCCCACCATCACGGATGTCGCCGCTGCGGCCGGCGTCTCCGTCGCCACCGTGTCGAAGGCGGTCAACGGCCGCTACGGCGTGGCCAGTGAAACGGCCGACCGCGTCCTCGCCGTCGTCGCGGAACTCGGCTACGAGTCGAGCCTCATCGCCAGCAGCATGCGCTCGCGCACGACGGGTGTGATCGGGGTGCTGGTCGCCGACTTCGAGCCGTTCAGCGCCGAGATCCTGAAGGGCGTCGGGCAGGCGCTGCGCGACTCGCGCTACGACCTCCTCGCGTACTCGGGCTCGCACGGCTCGGCGGAGGGATGGGAGCGGCGCTCGCTCTCCCGCCTGAGCGGCACGCTCATCGACGGCGCCATCATGGTCACGCCCACGGTGGTCAACGTCGGCGCCGAGGTCCCCGTGGTCGCCATCGATCCGCATACCGGGCCGGCCGACCTGCCCACCGTCGAATCCGACAGCTACGGCGGCGCCCTGCAGGCGACGCGACACCTCCTGGAGCTCGGCCATACGCGCATCGGCTTCATCGCCGGTCGCCCGGACCTGCGTTCGTCGATCGCGCGCGACGCCGGGTACCGGCGGGCGCTGACGGATGCCGGCATCACGGTCGACCCGGCTCTGGTCGGTTCGGGGAGCTACCGCCAGGACGCCGTGCGCGTCGCCGCACTCGAGATGCTCCGACGCGGCGATCGCCCCACCGCCGTCTTCGCCGCCAACGACATCTCGGCGATGGAGATCGTGAAGGTCGCCGCGGAGCTGGGGCTCGGTGTGCCGCGTGACCTCTCCATCATCGGATTCGACGACATCCCGGAGGCCTCCAAGTCGACGCCGGCCCTGTCGACGGTCCGCCAGCCCATGCAGACCCTGGGTGCCGAAGCGGCGCGGCTGCTGGTCACTCTCATGGACGGCGAGACGCCGGCGGCGACGCACGTGACGCTGCCGACGCGGCTCATCCCGCGGGGCACCACCGCTCCGCCGCTCTGACGACGACGGAGCCCGCTCAGTTCAGCGCGACGCCCGCCGGATCGCGCAGCAGCTCCGCGAACGCGGCCTCGGCGGCGCCGATGAGCAGGCGATCCTCGGCGAGTGCCGCCGGCCGGATCTCGAGGTCCTCGCCGTTCGCCGGCATGGTCTGGGCGACGACCGCCTCGGTGAACCCGTCCAGGTCATCGGTGGCGAGCATCGCCAGGAACCCGCCGAGCACCACGACGGCCGGGTTGAGCACGTTGACGGCGTTGGCCAGAGCTGTGGACAGGATGCGGCGCTGCCGTGCGATCTCGTCGCGGACCTCGGGCGAGCGCGCCGCGCGCAGCATCTCGGCGAGGGCCGGCTCGTCGGCGTTGTCGCGACCGAGGACGGCGAGCAGGCGTGCGCGGCTCACCTCGTCCTCGAGCACGCCGCCACTCGCGCGGCGATCGGCGCTCGACGCGATGCCGGGGCGGTTCTGCCCGAATTCGCCGGAGTAGCCCGAGGCGCCGGCCACGGGCATCCCGTGCACGATCAAGCCGCCGCCGATGCCGCTCGCGCCGCCGTTGAGGTAGACCACGTCGTCGATGCCGCGCGCGGCGCCGAACAGGTGCTCGGCGAGCACGCCCAGCGCCGCGTCGTTGCCGACCACGGTGGGAAGGCCCGTCGCGGTCTCGATGAGCTCGCGCAGGGCGGTGTCGCTCCACCTCAGGTGCGGCGCGTCTCGCACCAGGCCGTCGGAAGCCCGGACGAGTCCCGGCACCGCGACGCCGATACCCGCGATCGCCGCCCCGGCGAGGTCGTCCTCGCGCCACGCGTCGATGCGCTCGCCGATCAGCTGCGCGGTCCGCTCGGGGCCCAGCAGACCGGACATCTCGAGGCGCTCGCGCCGCCGCACCGTGCGATCCAGCCCGACGGCCGCCATCGAGAGCGCGTCGACCTCTGGGTTCACCGCTATCGTCACGACGCGCGGGTGCGGCGCCACCAGCGGAGACGGCCGACCGACGCGGCGGCTCGGGTCGGGCGCGCGCTCCTCCACGACTCCCAGGGCGACGAGGTCTCCGACGAGGTCGGCGATCGTCGAGCGGTTGAGGCCGGTCGCTCCGGTCAGTGTCGCGCGCGAGACGGGACCGTCCAGGTGCGCCAGGCGCAGCAGCCGCGACAGGTTCGCTTGGCGACTGCCCACCGGCTCGTTCATACCCTCACTGTAGAGGCGACCCGGGACGCGATCGCACAGTGGACGCGGCATCGGTTCTGGTATAGGTTGTCGTCAGCAACATTTCTCGCAAAGGAGCGTCATGCCCACCCCTACCCGCGCCGACAAGTTCTCGTTCGGTCTCTGGACCATCGGCTACAACGGCACCGACCCCTTCGGCGGACCGACCCGCCCCGCGCTCGACGTCGTCCACGCCGTCGAGAAGCTCGCCGAGCTCGGCGCCTACGGCCTCACCTTCCATGACGACGACCTGTTCGCCTTCGGCTCGACGGATGCCGAGCGCCAGACCCAGATCGACCGCCTCAAGGGCGCACTCGCCGACACCGGCCTCATCGTGCCGATGGTGACGACCAACCTCTTCTCGGCCCCCGTCTTCAAGGACGGCGGGTTCACGTCGAACGACCGCCAGGTGCGCCGGTTCGCGCTGCGCAAGGTGTTCCGCCAGCTCGACCTCGGTGCCGAGCTGGGCGCCAAGACCTTCGTCATGTGGGGCGGCCGCGAGGGCGCCGAGTACGACTCGGCGAAGGACATCCGCGCGGCGCTCGAGCGCTACCGCGAGGCCGTGAACCTGCTCGGCGACTACGTCACCGACAAGGGCTACGACATCCGCTTCGCGATCGAGCCGAAGCCCAACGAGCCCCGCGGCGACATCCTGCTGCCGACGCTCGGGCACGCCATCGCTTTCATCGACTCGCTCGAGCGCCCCGAGCTCGTGGGCCTCAACCCCGAGGTCGGCCACGAGCAGATGGCGGGCCTCAACTTCGCCGCCGGCATCGCTCAGGCGCTGTACCACGGCAAGCTCTTCCACATCGACCTCAACGGCCAGCGCGGCATCAAGTACGACCAGGACCTCGTGTTCGGCCACGGCGACCTGCACAACGCGTTCGCGCTCGTCGACCTGCTCGAGAACGGCGGCCCCGGCGGCGTCCCCGCCTACGACGGCCCGCGTCACTTCGACTACAAGCCGTCGCGCACCGAGGACGAGACGGGCGTCTGGGACTCGGCCGCCGCGAACATGCGCACCTACCTGCTGCTCAAGGAGCGCGCTGCGGCCTTCCGCGCCGACCCCGAGGTGCAGGAGGCGCTCGAGGCCGCCCGCGTCGCCGAGCTGTCGATCCCGACGCTCAACGAGGGCGAGTCGTACGACGACTTCCTCGCCGACCGCTCCGCGTACGAGGACTTCGACGCCGACGTGTACCTCGGCGGCAAGGGCTTCGGCTTCGTCCGGCTGCAGCAGCTCGCGACCGAGCACCTGCTCGGCGCCCGCTGACGCACCCGGTTCCCCTCTCCCTCCCTGTTCACCTGCGCTGAACGTACGCGAATCGCGTTCGCGACGTACATTCAGCGCAAGTGAACGGGGGAGAAGACGCGTGAAGGAGCGCAGATGACCCTCGTGATGGGCGTCGACTCGTCGACGCAGTCGTGCAAGATCGTGATCACGGATGCCGCGTCGGGCGCCGTCGTGCGGCAGGGGCGTGCGTCGCACCCCGACGGCACCTCGGTCGATCCCGAGGCGTGGTGGACGGCGCTGCAGGCGGCGATCGCGGATGCCGGAGGCGTGGACGACGTCGGGGCCTGGGCGGTCGGCGGGCAGCAGCACGGCATGGTCGCGCTCGATGCCGACGGGCGCGTGGTCCGCGACGCCCTGCTGTGGAACGACACCCGCTCGGCGCAGGCGGCGGCCGACCTCACGGCGGAGTTCGGCGCGGATGAGCTCGCGCGGCGGACCGGGCTCGTGCCGGTGGCATCCTTCACGATCACGAAGCTGCGGTGGCTGCGCGACCATGAGCCCGAGAACGCGGCTCGTGTCGCCGCCGTCGCCCTCCCGCACGACTGGCTCACCTGGCGCCTGCGCGGCTTCGGCCCCGCGGGCGAGTCGCCACGGGGCCCGGTCCTCGACGAGCTCGTCACCGACCGGTCGGACGCCTCGGGCACCGGCTACTGGGACCCTGCGACCGGCGGCTACGATCGCGAGCTCCTGGTCGCGGCGCTCGGTCACGATGCGGTGCTGCCGCGGGTGCTCGGTCCCGACGAATGGGTGACGGATGCCGACGGCCGCCGTGTCGGCGGCGGTGCCGGCGACAACGCGGGCGCGGCGCTCGGCCTCGCGGCGGGGCCCGGCGATGTGGTCGTCTCGATCGGCACGAGCGGAACGGTCTTCGCGGTGAGCGAGGAGCGCACGATCGACCCGACCGGCACGGTCGCCGGGTTCGCGGACTGCACCGGACGATTCCTGCCCCTGGTCGCGACGCTCAACGCCGCACGCGTGCTCGACGCGATCGCGCGCGTGCTCGGCGTCGACCACGCGGAGCTCTCGCGCCTGGCCCTCGCCGCCCAGCCGGGCGCGGCGGGCCTGCAGCTGGTGCCGTACTTCGAGGGCGAGCGCACGCCGAACCTGCCCGACGCGACGGCATCGCTCACCGGCATGACCCTCGCCTCGACGACGCGCGAGAATCTCGCCCGTGCCGCGGTCGAGGGCATGCTGTCGGGCCTCGCCGCCGGACTCGCGGCGCTGCGCGGCCTGGGCGTTCCGCTGGAGCGCGCTCTGCTCATCGGCGGCGGTGCCCAGTCGGCGGCCGTGCGCGAGATCGCGCCGCTGGTGCTGGAGCTTCCCGTCGAGGTGCCCGAGCCGGGCGAGTACGTCGCCCTCGGCGCCGCGCGGCAGGCGGCATCCGTCCTCTCCGCCTGATCGCCGGCGACTCCGGTCGTACGGCGCGAGCGCCCTCATCCTCTGCAAAGGGTCGAGGGTCGCGCGCCCGGGCCTGCGTCCGCACCGGACGGTGGCGGCGGTGCGGCGGTACCATTCCCGCATGGCGGACACGATCGCCGAGCTCGAACGGGCTCGGGCGGCATATCGGTCCGGTGACTGGGAGACGGCACGGGACGGCTTCGCGGCGGCCCGGGATGGGGAGGCGGCCACCGGCGACGACGTGCGCGCGCTCGCGTCGTGCGAGTGGTGGCTCGGTCGCCAGGAGGCGGGCCTGGAGCACCTCGAGTCCGCCTTCCGGATGCTCTCGCGCGACGGCGCCGAGATGGCCGCGGCCGAAACGGCTCTCGTCATCGCCTTGGTGCGGCTCACGCGCGCCGAGCTGACCGTCGGCACCGCGTGGGCTCGGCGGGCCCATCGGATTCTCGCCGACCTCCCCGACGGGCGGGGCCACGCGTACGACGTCTACCTGGCCGCGAGCATGGATCTCGACGGCACCGGAGCCCTCTGGCCCGCGGAGAGCGTCTCGCGCATGCAGCAGCTGGCCGGCGAGCTGCAGCTTCCGGCGGTGTCGGCGCTGAGCGCCGTCGTATCGGGAATGCACGCGATCCGCGCCGGACGCACCGCGGACGGTTTCGCCCAGCTCGACGAGGCGATGCTGTGCGTCGTCTCGGACGAGCTCGAGCCGGAGTGGGCGGGCGACGTGCTCTGCACGACGATCCACGTCTGCCACGAGCTCGCCGACTTCCGCCGCATGGCCGACTGGACGCGCGCCGCCGAGGCATGGTGCGCCGCGCGCGGCGCACATGTCGTGTACGCCGGCGTCTGCCGCGTGCACCGGCTCGAGCTGCAGTCGGCCAGCGGGGAGTGGGATGCCGCCGAGGCGGCGCTGCAGCGGGCATGCGACGACCTCGGATCCGACCATCCGTGGGTCGCGGGCGAGGGCTGGCACCAGTTGGGCGAGATCCGCCGGCTGCGCGGTGACGCGGCGGGGGCGCGCGCCGCGTACGGCCAGGCGCGATCGGCGGGCGTCGATCCCGTCCCCGGTGAGGCCCTGCTCGTGCTCGCAGAAGGCGAGCCGGCGCGCGCCGCGGCGATGATCACGACGTCGCTCGAGCAGCGCGACCGCATGGGGCGTGCACGGTTGCTGCGTCCGGGTGTCGAGATCGCGCTCGCCACCGGGCGGCCGGAATGGGCGCGGCAGCTGCTCGACGAGCTCGAGGCCGACGCCAGCGTCTTCGGCAGCGACGGATTCCGGGCCTGGGCCGCGCACGCCGGCGGTATGGCGATGCTCCACGCCGGCGATGCCGATGGCGCGATCAGCCGGCTGCACGCCGCCCTCGAGCTCTTCCGGCGGCTGCGGCAGCCGTGGGAGCAGGCGAACGTGCTGTACTGGCTCGCCTCCGCGCAGGAGCAGCGCGGTGATGCGGCGCTCGCCGGGCAGCTGCGCGACCAGGCGGGCGTCATCTTCGAGCGTCTCGGCGCGCCGCCGGTGGTCGTCCGCTCCAGCTCGGTTCCGGTCGACGGCGGTCCCCTGACGGCGCGAGAGCGCGAGATCGTCGAGCTCGTCGCGCAGGGCAAGGCGAATCGGCAGATCGCGGACGAGCTCTACATCAGCGAGAAGACGGTGAGCCGGCACCTCGCCAACATCTACATCAAGCTCGAGGTGGGCTCGCGCACGGCGGCGGCCGCGTGGTGGCACGAGCAGACCCGCCGCCGCGGGCGCTGATCCGTCGTCGGTCCCGCTGATCGCCGCCGCGGCACCGCGTCGGAGCGCAGCAACGTGCACCGAATGGTGCAGAGCGCGCGTGCGAGGTTGCGTGGTTCGCCCGACGCGCCGACGACCGTGCGCTCCGTAGCGTCGTGTCCAGACATCCGAAGGACATTCACGAAGGAGACGACGATGTCCACCACGACGATCACCGAAACAGCTCCGGACGCGACGGCCGAGTTCGCCGACCGGCTCATGGGCGCGACGCTCGGCTGGTTCGACATCATGGCCATCCACCTGGGCTCCCAGCTCGGGTGGTACGCCGAGCTGTCGCGCAGCGGCGGACTCACCGCGAGTGAGCTCGCCGCGCGCACGGGCTGCGACGCGCGCTACGCCCGGGAGTGGCTCGAGCAGCAGGCCGCGAGCGGCGTTCTGCGGTCCGACGAAGCGCCGTCGCAGGAAGGCTCTGGCGGGAGCCTCGCCGACTCCCGGCGCTTCCTCCTCGCGCCCGGCGTGGGCGAGGTCCTGCTGGACCGCGACAGCCTGTCGTACCTCGAGCCCCTCGCACGCATGGCGGCGGCCGTCTCCGGACAGCTCGACGCTCTGCTGGAGGCGTACCGGACGGGCGGCGGGGTGAGCTGGGAGCAGCTCGGCGCGCACGCCCGTGAGGCCCAGGCGGACATGAACCGCCCGTGGTTCGACCGGCTGCCGTCCGTCTTCGCGGGGATCGATCGCCTCGACGACGTGCTGCGGCGTCCGCAGGCTCGCATCGCCGATCTCGGTGCTGGCGGAGGCTGGTCGTCGATCGCGCTCGCGAAGGCCTATCCGCAGCTGCGCGTGGTCGGGTTCGACATCGACGATGCGTCGGTCGAGATGGCGCGGCGGAACGCCGTCGAGGCCGGGGTCGCCGACCGCGTCGAGTTCCTGCTCTCCGACGCCGCACTCGTCGCCGCGCAGGGCCGCTTCGACGCCGTGTTCGCGTTCGAGTGCCTGCATGACATGCCCCACCCCGTGGCGGTCCTCGCCGCCGCGCGGGAGGCTGTGCGAGACGACGGCGTCGTGGTGATCATGGACGAGGCGACCGAGGAGCGCTTCAGCCCCGACGCGAGCGAGCTCGAGCGGCTGCTGTACGGCTTCAGTCTCTTCGTCTGCCTGCCCGATGGCAGGTCGCATCGCCCGAGCGCCGCCACGGGCACCGTGATGCGTCCCGCCACGCTGCGCGGGTATGCGCACGCGGCGGGCTGGAGCGACATCCGCGTGCTCGTCCCCGAGTTCGGGCTCTGGCGCTTCTACGAGATCGTCTGACGCGGGAGAGCAGGCCTCCGCGCGTCGAGTACGTGCGGAGGTCTGGTCTTCGGCGGTTTCCGAACGCAAGAATGGACGGATGCCGGAGGCCGACGCAGACGCAGAGCTCGACGCGGTAGCAGCCGAGCTCTACGCCCTGCCGCCGTCGGAGTTCACGGCCAAACGCAATGCGCGCGCCGGCATGGCTGCCGGAGCCGTCGCCAAGCGGATCAAGGCGCTGCGCAAGCCGACGATCTCGGCGTGGGCGGTGAACCTGCTCGCCCGCGATGGGCAGCTCGCCGACGCGATCGAGCTGTCGGCGGCCCTGCGCGAGGCGCAGGACGATCTCGACGGAGCCGAGCTGGCGCGCCTGGGCAAGCAGCGGCGCCAGCTCGTCGCCGCGCTCGCGAAGCAGGCGGTCGGCCTGGCCGAGGACGCCGGTGGCACGCTGAGTGCCGCCGCGCGCGAGGATGTCGAGAAGACCATCAATGCGGCGGTGATGGATGCCGCAGCCGCCGCTGCCGTCCTGACGGGCCGTCTCGTCACGCCGCTGGAGGCCGGTGACATCGAGCCCGACACGATCGCCGACGCGGTGGGCGGGTCGGTGCCCGGCGTCGTCACGCCGCCGCCGCGCGACGACCTCGCGGAGCGCCGCGCCCGCAAGGCTGCGGAGAAGGCCGCACGGGAGGCGGAGCGCCTGGCGAACGAGGCCGAGCGCGAGCTCGCCCGCGTCGACGCCCGCCGCGCGAAGGCGCAGGAGCGCATCGATCACGTGCGCGAGCGCATCGACGACCTCCGCCGTGACCTCGCCGCACTCGAGAAGGACGAGCAGGCCGCCGCCGAGAAGCTCGACGCCGTCGAGCGCGAGCACTCCGACGCGGCGGCGAAGGCGCGCGATGCGGCGAAGGAGTCGGAGCGCGCGCGGCGCGCCCTCGACGACGAGTGAGGTCCTGCGGCGCCGGGGCGCGGCATCCGTCATTCACAGGACTCTCGTAGGGCCGCCGCCTAGCGTGAATCGCATGGCGACTCCCGCACCTCTGGTGCCCGCGACGGCGTCCGACGAGGGTGAGATCACGGTCTCCCCGAGCGAGCTCAGGGAGCTGCGCGACGAACTGCAGCGCTTCATGATGGAGTACCGCTTCGGGCTGCAGGAAGTCGAGACGAAGATCGGGATCCTGCGCGACGAGTTCCTGCTCACGCACGACTACAACCCGATCGAGCACGTCTCGAGTCGCGTGAAGTCGCCCGACAGCCTCGTCGAGAAGGTGCAGCGCAAGGGCATCGACGGCGACTTCGCGTCGATCCGGCGGCGCATCACCGACATCGCGGGCATCCGCATCACGTGCAGCTTCACCGCCGACGTGTACCGTCTCTTCGACCTGCTGACCGCTCAGGACGACGTGCGGGTGCTGCAGGTCAAGGACTACATCGCCTCGCCCAAGTCCAACGGCTACAAGAGCCTGCACGCGATCCTCGAGGTGCCGGTCTTCCTCTCGACCGGGCGCATCGAGGTGCCGGTCGAGGTGCAGTTCCGCACCATCGCGATGGACTTCTGGGCGAGCCTCGAGCACAAGATCTACTACAAGTACGCCACGCGCGTGCCCGATGAGCTGCTGGCGAGCCTCAAGGACGCCGCCGACACCGCCGCCGAGCTCGACGCCCGCATGGAGCGCCTGCACCGGCAGATCCGCGGCGGCAGCGCCGGGCAGACGGCACCGCTGGCCGTCCGCGAGATCACCGAGCGCATCGCTCCCGCTCCGTCGCCCGCGGCCCCGCACGGCGACGACGAGGTCCGCCCGGTCTGACACCGGTCGACGGACCGGCGGGCGAGGTCAGCTCGCGAGGACGGCGCCGGCGCTGGTGAGGTAGTCGTCGACGGCGCGCGCGCCGAACACCGCGGTGTTCGCGATGTAGCCCTGCGCCAGGGCCGCGATCGACCGCGCGGTGTCGGCGGCCAGGGTCTCGGCATCCGCCTCGTCCGTCGTCTGCGTACGCGCCCATGGCCCGATGGCGAGTGAGAGCGACGCACGGAGGCGCCCGGCGGTGCGGAGCATCTCTTCGTGCAGTCCGGGCTCCACCATCGCCTCGCCCCAGAACTGGAGCACGAGCGGGGTTGACAGCCCGGCCTCGCTGAAGGTCGACAGCATGCCGCGCAGCGCCTGGCGCGGCGTGACCATCTCGCCGCGAGCGCCGGCCGCCTCCAGGGCGTCTATGCGAGGCAGCAGGAAGCGCCCCACGACGTAGCGGGCGAGTTCGGCCTTGTTGGAGAAGTGCGAGTAGATCGCCCCGGTCGACAGACCCGACTCTTCGACGATGTCGGCGATGGAGGTGTCGCGCACGCCGTTGCGCTCGAGGACCCGCAGGGCGGCACGGGCGATCTCGTCACGGCGGGCTTCGCGGTACGCGTCCGAGACTCTGGGCATGGAAACAGAATAGCGATTCTGTTATGGTTGCAAACAGAACCGTCATTCTCTTTAAGGAGGTCGCGATGTCCCTTCATCGCGAGAGCCGGGACACCCCGGCGCGCCCCACCCGCTGGCCCGTCGCTGCGGCGTTCGGGCTCCTCGGATCCGTCATCGTGGCCGTCATCGTGATGGCCTTCGTCTGGCCGGCCGCCACATCGCAGCCGCAGAACCTGCCCGCCGGCATCTCCGGACCGACCGAGGCCGTGAGTGCCGTCGAAGACAAGCTCGCCGAGCAGGACCCTGCGCCCTTCGACCTCAGCGAGGTCGACTCCCGCGACGACGCCGTGGCTCAGATCGAATCCCGCGAGCTCTACGGCGCCATCCTGCTCGGCGACGAGCCCGAGGTGCTGATCGCGACCGCTGCGAGCCCCGTCGCCGCGCAAGCGCTGCGCGGTGTGGCGACGCAGCTGCAGTCGCAGATCGACACCGCGGCCAAGACGGCGCTCACCGATCAGCTGCAGGCGATCGTCGGCGCACTGCAATCCGGCGAGCGGCCGCAGCTGCCCGAGGGCGCTGCGGGCGCACCGCCCGAGATCCCGACCGTGACCGTCACCGACGTCGTCCCTCTCGCCGAGGGTGACAGCACGGGTGCAGGGCTTGCGGCATCCGTGTTCCCGCTCGTGCTGGGCGGCATGCTCGGCGGCATCCTGCTGACGCTGCTCGTGCAGGGCGTCGTGCGGCGCCTCATCGGCCTCGTCGTCTTCGGCATCGCCGCAGGTGCGCTGATCACGCTCGTCATGCAGACCTGGTTCGGGATGCTGACCGGCGACTGGCTGCTGAACGCCACCGTCATCGGGCTCGGCGTGAGCGCCACGTCGGCGCTCATCATCGGCCTCGCGGCGCTGATGGGTCCTCCCGGCATCGCTGTCGGCGCAATCATCACGATGTTCATCGCCAACCCGATCGCCGGTGCCGCGATGCCACCGCAGTTCCTGCCCGAGCCGTGGGGTGCGGTCGGCCAGTTCTTCGTGCCGGGCGCGTCGGCGACGCTGTTGCGGTCGGTGATGTACTTCCCGGATGCCGCCACCGCGGCGCAGTGGATCATCCTGGGCGCCTGGCTCGTGGGCGGTGTCGTGCTCGCGCTCATCGGACACCAGCGCACGCGCGCCGAGCTCACGCCGCCCGAGCGTCAGCTCGAGCCCGCGGAGCCGGCGACCTCGGCGGCGCCGCTCGAACCCGCCGAGCCGCTCGTGCGCTGACCCGTCGCTCGTATCCGAGCGCCTCGCGCTGGCTAGTCTGTTCGCGTGGACGACCTCGAACCGACACTGCTGGTGATCCCGATCCTGGCGGTCCTCGCGCCGCTGCTGGCGCGGGGGATCGGTCGGTGGATGCGCGTCCCCGTGGTGGTGTTCGAGCTCCTGCTCGGCATCCTGGTCGGCCCTGCCGTTCTCGGGTGGGCGGTGCCGAGCGAGTTCGTCGACGCGCTGTCGGAGTTCGGGCTCGCGATGCTCTTCTTCGTCGCGGGCACCGAGATCGAATTCGGCTCCTTCCGCGGCCGCCTGGGCCGCCGCGCCTCCCTCGGGTGGCTCATCAGCCTCGCCGCCGGCATCGCCGCGGGCTTCCTGCTCGCTTCCGGGGAGGCGGCGATCGTGATCGGCGTCGCCCTGTGCTCGACGGCGCTCGGAACCCTCCTGCCCATCCTCCGCGACGCCGGCGAGCTGCCCACGCCGTTCGGCAAGGCCGTAGCCGCCATCGGCGCGGTCGGCGAGTTCGGCCCGCTCATCGCGATCTCGATCTTCCTCGGCGGCCGCGAGCCCGGCCTGTCCACCGTCGTGCTCGCCGTCTTCGCCGGGTTCGCGGCACTCGCCATCCTGCTCGCTTTCAGAGTGCCGCGGGGCGCGATGCACGCGTTCGTGAGCTCCACCCTGCACACGTCCGGGCAGTTCGCGATCCGAGTGGTCTTCGTCATCCTCGCGGCGCTCGTCGCGCTCAGCATCGTCCTCGACCTCGACATGCTGCTCGGCGCCTTCACCGCGGGCATCATCTGGCGCCTCCTCATGCGCGATGCGTCCGAACCCGACCGCGAGGCGGTCGAGAGCAAGATCGAGGGCGTCGCGTTCGGCTTCCTCGTGCCGATCTTCTTCATCTACACGGGTGTCACCTTCGACCTCGAGGCGCTCCTCGAGGAGCCGGCCACGTTCCTGCTGGTCCCGGTCGTGCTCGTGGCGCTGCTGCTGGTGCGTGGGCTGCCGTCGACCCTCGCCGCACCCGAAGGATCGTCACGGCGCGATCGGCTGTCCATCGCGCTGCTCGGCGCCACCGGGCTGCCCATCATCGTCGCGGTCACGCAGATCGGCGTCGACGAGGACATCCTGACGACCTCGCACCAGACCGTGCTCGTCGCCGGCGGCATGCTGTCGGTCCTCCTGTTCCCCCTCATCGGCATGGCGCTGCGCGGCGAGCGGCTGAAGGCCACGCCGGCTCTCGAGGACGACATGGCGTGAGGGCCCTCGAGCTCTTCAACGCCGCCCGCGCGCGGCTCGCCGAGGCGCCGCGCGAAGCGCTCGGCGAGCTCGTCGTGCCGCGGCGCATCCTCGGGGTCGCGCGCGCCCCCCGCGTCGAGCGCCGCGGTGCCGCGTGGCACCTGGGTGTGCTGCTGCTCACCGACGACGGCGTGCTCGCGACGGGAGACATCGTCCGCGCCCGACAGGAGGCCCGGCGCGGCTACACCGCCGAGTCTCAGCGGCAGCGCGCCGAGCTCGCGGCGGCCGCGCGCCGGGGCGGGTTCGCCGAGGGGGAGACCGTGCACATCGGATGGCGGATGCTGCAGCCCGACCTCGTCGATGCTGGCGGAGAGTCAGGACCGCTCGTCGCGGCCGTCGGCGTCGCGCAGGTGCGGTGGAGCGCGGCAGGAGGACTCATGCCCTTGGAGGCGTATCTCGCCGAGCGGGTGGCACTGCTGCTCGAACCTCCGGCCGGCGCGTGACGCCGGTCCGATATCGGCCGGAGGGCAGACTGTCAATGCGCTCGTCCGGGATGGGGGTGCGCCGTAGCGTGTGAGCATGGCTGCACGGGATCTCACACGACAGATCGTCGTCATCAGCGCGTTCTGCTTCATGATCGTCGCCGCCATGGTCGGCACCGGGCTGTTCGGCGGCACCGCCGTGCAGGATCTGCAGGACGGCGCTCTGGACCAGGACGGCTCCTACCTCGCACCTGCGCGACCCGCGTTCTCCATCTGGTCGGCGATCTACCTCGGCCTCTTCGCGTACACGATCTGGCAGGCGCTGCCGCGGCAGCGAGGCAGTGAACGACAGCGCGCGCTCGGCTGGCTGATCGCCGGAACCATGGCTCTCAACGGCCTGTGGCTGGTGACCGCCCAGTTCGGTTCGCTGGCACTCACCGTGCTGGCGATCATCGTGCTGCTGGCCCTCCTCGGCGTCACCTTCCACCGCACCGTCATCGAACCGGCCGACGGCTGGGCCGACCGGCTGCTCGTCGACGGCGTCACCGGCCTGCACCTCGGGTGGGTGACGCTGGCGACCGTCGCGAACATCACCGCGTGGCTGACGTCCATCGCGCCGCCGGAGTGGGAGGACGCCGCCGCGCTGTGGGGCGTTATCGTGCTCGTCGTCGTCGCCGTCGTCGGGCTCGGCATCGAGGCCGCGAGCAGATGGCGGCTGGGCCCCGCGCTGGCCCTCGCCTGGGGACTGATCTGGCTCGCGGTGGGCCGCCTCACGGGCGAGCCCTCCAGCGCTGCGATCGGCTGGACGGCCGTGGTCGTCGCCGTCCTGATCCTCGGCTCGGCGGTCGTGGGCACGATCCTGCGCGAGGCGACGGCGGTCCGCAACGCCGAGGCGTGAGGTCAGGCGGGACCGAAACGCTCGGCGAACGCACGCAGCAGACGCGCCGGCTGGCTGACGGATGCCGCGAGCACGCGGCCCGCGATCGCGTCGTAGTCCGCGGAGTCGAAGTAGCCGTCGTCGCGGTACACGGCCATGCGCTCGGTGAACGCCTTGGCGGTCGGCTCGGGGTGGAACTGGGTCGCGTAGAGCCTGTCTCCCACGCGATACGCCTGGATGGGGCACCCGTCGTTCCGCGCCAGCAGTACCGCACCGGGCGGGAGCGACTCGGTGCCCTCCTTGTGCGCGGTGAGCGCGGTGAAGCGGTGCGCCAGGGCGCCGAACAGCGGGTCGGTCGCGGCACCCGCGGTGAGTTGCACGGCCACCGGCCCGGTGTCTTCGGGGAACGCGCGGCTGACGGTGCCGCCGAGCGTGCGCGTCGCGATGCCGATGCCGTAGCAGGTGAACAGCGACGCGGGCCCTGCGCCGTCGGCCGTGGCTTCGGCGATGCGCGCGAGGTCGGCCTCGAGGCGGCGCTGCGCGTCGGTCTTCGTCGACTCCGGGTCGGTGACGTTGAAGGGGCTGCCGCCGATGAGAAAGCCCGAGTACCGCTCGAAGACGTCGTCGGGCAGCGGTTCGCGCACGAGGTCGTGACGTCCGAGCAGGCTCTCGTCGAGGCGCATCGCGGCCCGGAACGACTCGTACTCGGCGGCTGCCGCGCCCAGCTGCGGGCGCACGCAGACATAGAGCAGCGGCGCGGTCGTCATGCAGGAATTCTAGGTCTCCGGTCCGAGCACGCGCGAAAGCGGCGACATCCGCCGACTTTGCCCGGTATTCGTGTATCAAACCCGCACTATCGCGCTCGGGCATGGTGTGGACAGAATGGGCGCTATGACGCAGGCCGGCGCCGAGCCATCCGTCGACTCCGCGGAGCCGGCGCGATGGGAGCGCGCCGCCGCACTCTTCGTGCGGTGGCGTGAAGGTGACAGCCGTGCGATGGACGAGCTCGTCCGCCTGATGACGCCGCCGCTGTGGCACGTCGTGCGGGCGTACGGAGTCGACCCTGCGCTGGCCCAGGACGTCGTGCAGACGACCTGGCTGACGCTCGTACGCCGTCACGAGACCATCAACGACCCGCTCGCGGTGTCGGGTTGGCTCACGATGTGCGCGCGCCGCGAGGCGTGGCGGGTCGGCAAGCAGCATCGGCGCGCCGATGCCACCGAGGCCGAGTCGCTCGAACCGCACCTTCCTGTCCACGAATCCGCCGAGCAGACCGCGGCGCAGGGCGACGAGAACCGTCGCCTCTGGACGGCGGTCGCCACGCTCAACGATCGATGCCAGCGCCTGCTGCGGATCGTCGCGTTCGAGGACCGCCCCGACTATGCCCGCATCGCAGAGGACCTCGCGATGCCCATCGGATCGATCGGACCGACCCGCCAGCGCTGCCTCGCAAAGCTTCGCGCCGTCCTCGAGGACGACGGATGGAGAGGTGACGACGATGGAAACTGAGGACTTCGCGGCCGACGCCGCGCTCTTCGCACGCATGCGCCGGATGTGGGAGGACGTGGATCCGGTGCCGGCCGAGCTGGTCGACCGCATGGTCGCCGCCGTCGCCGTCGAGGACCTGTCGCGCGAGTACGCGCTGCTGACGCTCGTCGAAGGGACCCTCGCCGCCGTCCGCGGTGAGACCGACACCGCGACGCTGCAGTTCAGCGACGGCACGACCAGCGTGCTGCTGCACGTGACCGCCACCGAGAGCGGCGATCGGCGCGTGGACGGATGGGTGGATGCCGCGGCTCTGGCCATCCGGCTGGTGCAGGGCGACCGCGAGTGGTCGGCCGAACCGGGCGAGCACGGACGGTTCGCCTTCGACGAGGTCACGCCAGGGGTGGCGCGACTTCGTCTCGTCGTGCGCGACGCCGACGGCGCGCTGCACGACTTCCAGACGCCTCAGTTCGAGGTCTGACAAGCAGTTCGAAGTACGGGAGACGGATGCCGCGGCCTGGGGGCCGCGGATCCGCTGTGTGTGAGGAGAAGACATGGTTGACGATGACCGCGAACGACCGTTGCGCCCGTGGCGTGAGCGTGAGGCAGCGGACGAGCCCAGGGGCGTGCCGCTCGAGCCCACCCGCGATCCGGTGCCCGGCATCCAGGCGTTCAGCACCGTCTACGCGCCCGGACACCTCATCATCACGGGTCGCACGGATGCCGCGATCGAGACTCTCACGGCAGCCGGAGCGGAACTCGGCTGGGAAGTGGCCGAGGAGGCCGTGAGCACACGCAGCGGAGCCGAGCTGACGCGCGCGCGCATCTTCCCAGCGCCGAAGGAAGGACGCGACGACGAGCCCGTCCCTCCGGTGGACGCGTGGCGCCTGCTGCAGCACGCGCGCGCGCTCGCGGTGCGGGGCGGCGAGCGGAGAGAGCAGTCGCTGGACGCGGCGAAGGCCTCCGCGCGCGGGATCTCGCGCGCTGCGGATCGGCGGCGCTTCGAACTGCCGGCCGACCACCCGCTGCGGCAGGTCGGGCTCGACCATGTGCTGTCGATCGACCCCATCGGCATCAACCCGCACTCCAAGACGAACCCCCACTCCAAGACCAATCCGCATTCCAAGACGAATCCGCACTCCAAGACCAACCCGAGTGGAACGGGCGGATACTCCGACCCCGGCACCGGCGGCCTCGAGATGGTCTCGTACATCGGTCCCGTGCCCCGCCGGTCCGACGACCCTCCGAAGGACGCTCGTCGGCCGGTGGTCGCGATCGTCGACACCGGCTGCGGAAGTCACAAGTGGCTGCCGGGGGAGCCTGGCGAAGGCGTCGCAGCGTCCGGCCGGCCGATCGTGCGAAGGCGTGTGCCGACCGTCATCGGCACGACCATCCTGGGCGTCGAGAACCCTGCGACGGATCCTGAGGTCGACGGAGATCAGGCAGGTGCGTTGGACGGATACCTGGATGGCGGGGCAGGACACGGGACGTTCGTATCGGGCATCATCCGCCAGCTCGCACCCGACGCCGATCTCATTTCGATACGGGTCGCCGACAGCAACGGAACCGTCCTCGAGAGCGAGTTGATCGAGGCGATCGAGGAACTGGCCGACTGGGTCGAGCATGACGGCGAAGGCGGGGACCGCCACATCGATGTGCTCAATCTGTCGCTGGGGTACTACCACGAGACCCCGGAGGACGGTCTGTACAGCACGCGCCTCTACAGCGCACTTCGGCGCTTGCGCGATCAGGGCTGCGCGGTGGTGTGCTCTGCCGGCAATGACGCGACCGATCGCCCCACCTTCCCCGCAGCGCTGTGGCCGTGGACCGGCGACACCGACCTGCGGATCGATGAGACCGAGGGCGAGCGAGCACGACATCTCGCGATCGGTGCGCTCAACCCCAACCTCCGATCCGTCGCGCTCTACAGCAACATCGGCCCGTGGGTCACGGCCTACGCGCCCGGCACATCCGTGGTCAGTACCGTCCCGCCTTTGAACGGCGGCGTGCAAGCGGGCTCACGCGATGATCTCTACGGCCGCGTCCGGGAGACCATCGACCCCGACGACATGCGTGGCGGGTACGCAGTGTGGAGCGGCACGTCGTTCGCGGCCCCCTATGTGGCGGGGTTGATCGCCGCGCACCTCACTCCCGTGCTGATGGCCGGCGGTGCGGGTGGTGTCGCCGCCGTGGAGGCCGCGACGGGCAAGGCGATCGACGACCTCGAGGAATTGGATGGCTCGATCAAGGGTGGCAGCACAGCGTGAAGCGCGGCATCCTCACGCAGTTCGCGCGTGGGGATGCCGCAGCCGCGCGGAGTTCGCCATCATGAGGGAGTGAGCTCCGACCCCCGCGACCTGTATCAGCGCGGTGTGCACCTTGCGAACCGAGGGCGTTACGCAGACGCCCGTCGTGTGCTGGCGCGCGCCGCCCGTGCTGCCTCGGCCGCGGGCGATGTGGATCTCGAGGCGCGCGTCACCGGAACGACCGCCTACCTGCTCGCACAGCAGTCCGATGCGGTCGAAGGGGAGCGACTGTGCCGTGAAGCGCTCGCACGGCCCGGACTGGCCCCGGAGACGCTGGCGATCCTCCACGGGCAGCTCGGCTCGATTCAGATGGAGCGGGGCCACCTGGATCCGGCCGCCGATTCGCTCACCCGCAGCATCGACGGATTGAGCGGTGATCCGGTGCGGGCGGCGAACATGCGCATGAACCGCAGCATGGTGAACATGCGGCGAGGACGACTCGACGACGCCTCAGCGGATCTGCTCGCCGCCGAGGCGGCCTACCGGGGGGCCGCGCTCGACCTCGATGCCGACCAGGCGGTGCACAACCGTGCCTACGTTCGCATGCTCGGCGGAGATCTCGTCGGCGCCCTGCGGCTGATGCAGGGAGTCCGCGCGCCTCTGGATGAGGAGTCTGATGTGTGGGCCGCGATCAATGAGCTCGACCGCGCCGAGGTGCTCCGAGACGCCGGGCTGGTCGGCGAGGCTGAGCGATCGCTCGAATCGGTCGCGCAGACGTTCGCCCGGCACGGCGCGCGACAGGACCGCGCCGAGGCGGAGTTCCATCTCGCGCGCTCACTGCTCAACCACTCGCCCGAACGTGCGGCACGGGTCGCGTCGATGGCGGCGAGGCGATTCCGATCGATCGGCAGCGACGGGTGGGGGATGCGAGCGGAGGCGATCAAGCTGCGCGCGCAGCTGGCCATCGGCCGTGTCGACCGGTCCGGTGCACCGGTGGCGACGCCCCGAGCCCTGCCCCGCACGACGACGGTGGCGGACGTCGCAGATGCACTCGACGCACACGGGCACCACAGCGATGCGGCACTGCTTCGGATGAGCGAGCTGCTCGCCCGCGTGCGACGGGGCGCCGACCCGCAGACCATCAGGGTGCCCCGGACGCCACGCTGGGCGCCGCTGGAGCTCGGACTGCTCGTGCATGAAGTCCGTGCGGAGCGCGCACGGGCTCGGGGCGACGAACGCGGAGTCCGACGTCACGCGGCGGGGGGCCTGGACCTGCTGGTGACGACTCGGCGCGCCGTGGGCAGCCTCGACCTCTCCGGGTCGACGACGATGCAGGGGCTGGGGGTCATCACGGTGGGTCTCTCGTCCGCGATGCGGTCCGGCCGACCGAGCGTCGTCTTCGAGTGGTCGGAGCGCGCCCGTCACTTGAACCAGCAGATCGTGCCACTGCGACCACCGCCCGACCCCGAGCTTGCCGCCGATCTCGCCGAGCTGCGGGTCCTCCGCGTGGACGACGGAGGGACGGACTGGCTCTCAGGGCCCCGCGCCTCTCTCCTCCGTGACCGGGCGCGGGAACGTCAATGGTCCGCGACCGCCGGACGGACGCTGAACGACCGGATAGAACTCGAAGACCTGCGCGGAGAGCTCGACGCCGGTGAGATCTCGCTCTCGTACGTGTTCGACGGTGTGGGACTCGGACTCGTGGTCGCGTCGGCGGCGGGAGCGCGGTTCCTGTCGCTGGATTGGCACGGAGTCCGAGCTGCGCTCCGGGGCCTGCGTGCGGACCTCGACATGGCGGCATCCGTCCGAACGGGGCCGGTGGCGGCAGTGGTGCGGAGCTCGCTCGACGATCGGCTCCGGGTGCTCTCGCGGCTGCTCGTGGACGCGGCGATCGGTGACGGGGACGGACGGCGCATCCTGATCACCGCTCCCGGCGTGCTCGCGGGCATCCCGTGGTCGATGCTTCCCGGGCTGAACGCTCGCGCGGTGACCCTCGCCTCGTCAGCATCCAGTTGGGTGCGGGCACGCAGATCGGCGCCGGAAGGACTCGCGACTGCCGGGTTCGCCGCCGGCCCGCGAGTCGCACGCGGCGATGAGGAGATCACGATGGCAGCCGATGCCTGGGCGCACGCACAGCAGCTGCACGCTGATGCCGCGACCGCCGACGCCGTGACGGCGCTCGCGTCGACGGTCGACGTGCTGCACATCGCTGCCCACGGACGTCATGCGGCCGACAACCCTCTGTTCTCGGGCCTCGAACTCGCAGATGGCGCGCTGTTCGGCTACGACATCGACCTCATGACGCGTCCGCCCCAGGTCGTGGTGCTGTCCGCCTGCGAAGTGGGCCGTTCGGCCGTGCGCTGGGGCGACGAATCGATCGGCATGACGCGGGTGTGGTTGCACGCCGGCACTCGATGCGTCGTCGCCGCCCCGGTCATCGTCGCCGACGACGTCGCGTGCGAACTCCTCGCGGCGATGCATCACGGGCTCGCCGCCGGGGTCGCGCCCTCCGAGGCGCTGGCTGCGGCATCCGAGAGCACCGGCATCGTCGCACCGTTCCAGGTGCACGGCGCCGGGTTCTGACTTTTCTCGCGCCGCGTGTATCAGGGCGGATGCCGGCGGCTCCTGCTCACTGGATGGGCTCCCGCTGCCCGACCTGGGGGCCGGGAAGCGGGACAGAAGGCCTCCTGGGGAAACGCTGCTCGGGAGCGGGTCTTCGGTGCCGATCTTCGAGGGGTGCCGCACCGGGGACTGGGGGCGGCGCCCCTCATCCGTGCACCGTGGCGGAATCAGCCGCGGGAGGAGTTCGCGGTGCGGCCGCGTACGATACCGACGAACGCGTCGACGGCGGGCGTGGTGCGGTCCGCGGCCCACGCCAGCGCGACCGTGGATGCTGGTCCGTCCAGGAGGGGCCGGTACTCGACGTCCTTGCGCTGGTGGAGCCGCGCGAGCGACATCGGCACCACCACGATCCCGACCCCTGCGGCGACGGTCGCGATCGCCTCGGCCGTGTCGGCCGGGGGAGCGAAGCGCGGTGCCACGGTGCCGGGCGGACGGATGCCGAGCACGTCGTCCTCGGGAACGATCAGCACTTCGCCCACGAGGTCGGCGGCATCGAGCTCGTCGGCGGTCGTCAGGTGCGACTCCTTCGCACAGACGACGACCGGCACCTCGTCGTAGAGCGGGATGACGTGGAGCCCATCCTTGTCGATCGGCAGCCGGACGAGTGCCGCGTCGACCTCGCCGGCGCGGAGGGCATCACGCTGGCCGGCGACCGCCAGCGGGACGAGTTCGAGGCTCGTGTGCGGCATCCGCTCCTTCCAGGTGTCGATCCACTTGCCCGGTGTGGCACCGGGGATCGCGCCGAGGAGGAACGTCGTCGGCATGGGCGGCTCGGCGGGAGGCGTCGGCGACGGGCCCGGCGACGGCTGCGGCCGGCGTGCCTTCGTCGGCTTGCCCTTGGCTGCGGATCCGGATGCGGCGCCCGGACGCTTGCCCGAGACGCCTCGTCCTCGCCCGCCTGCGCGCGGCCCGCCCTTCGCCATACCGTTCAGCGTAGCCGGGGCGCTATCGTTCGCTCATGGTGACGATCCTCGCGACGGTCTTCGCAGCGCTGGCGGCGCTGCTGCATGTGTACATCTTCGTGATGGAGAGCGTGCAGTGGACGCAGCCGAAGGTCTGGAAGCGCTTCGGCGTCGCCGACCAGGCCGCGGCCGACACGACCAAGCCGATGGCCTACAACCAGGGGTTCTACAACCTGTTCCTCGCCATCGGCGTCGTGATCGGTCTGGTGCTGATCTTTGCGGGATCGGATGCCGCCCCCGTGCGCGCGGCCGGGCTCGCGCTCGTGCTGTTCAGCCTCGGGTCGATGCTGGCTGCCGCTCTCGTGCTGCTGACCACAGGCATGAAGTATCTGCGGCCGGCGCTCATCCAGGGGACGCTGCCGCTCATCGGGTTCGTGCTGTTCCTCTTCGCCTGACGAGCCTGCTCACCTCGGGCGACGGCATCCCCGAAACATCGATGAACTTCCGGTTCACACAGCCTCGTGGTGTGTGAACCGGAAGTTCATCGACGAAATGGAGATGTGTCACGTCGCCGATTCGCCGCGGCCGATGCGCGGACGCGGGGTTCAATCGCACGCGCCCCACTGACCGGACCCCGACGCGACAGCAACCTTCTCGAGCGATCGCAGCAGCGCCTCCTGGCTGCGATTGGGCGAGTAGACCTCGACGCGCGCGTCGCCCTGCGCCACGAGTTCGCCGTTGACGAAGCGGCCGTCGGGCGTCCAGATGTACAGCAGAGTCCTGCCGTACTGGTCGTGCACCTCCGCGTCGGACGCCACCCAGATCGTCGACCCCGCCGGTACGAGTGCCGAGAGGTTCGCGGTCGCCTCCGCGCCCCAGCAGTCGAGGACAGGAGAGATCTCGGGGGTGTCGATGCCGAGCAGGCGGACGCGCGTCGACTCGAGGTCACCGACGACGGCGTTCGGCACCGCGACATGGGCGCGCAGGGTGTCCCCGTCGTGCACGCTCTCGACGGTCATCTCGAACGCGTCAGCGGGAATCGCGGGCATCGTCGCAGCAGCGCCGGGGGGTGCGACGGCGACTGGGGCTGCATCATGGTCGCGCCCCGCGAACCACCACACGGCCGCGCCCGCGAGGACGAGCACGAGGATGCCGATGAGGACGCGTCTGAACACGTCGCGAGCCTATGCCGTGCTCGCGACGCTCCGCGGTCGGAGGTCAGGCGGCCAGTCGGAGTCCCCGCTTGTCGGTGGCGACGCGCTCGCCGTCCGCGATCGTCTGGTCGTCGCCGATGAGCGAGCCCCCGGCGACACGAGCATCGTGGCCGACCTGCGTGCGCACGCCGATCTTGGCGCGCGGGCCGATGGCGGCCCGCGGACCGATGTGGGCGTGCGGGGCGATCTCGACGTCAGGGCCGATCACGGCATCCGTCTCGACCCACACCCCACGGCCGACGTGCGCGCCCGCGGCGATCTGAACCCCCGGTTCGACATACGCCCCCGCTTCGACGACGGCGCTCGGGTGCACCTTCGCTCCATGCGCGATGAGGCCACGACCGTTGACGTGCTTGCGGTAGCGCAGCGTCTCGCCCCGGTCGTTCTCGATGTCGATGTAGTTCTTGCCCACAATCCCCTCCTGAGCAGCACATAGTGCTGAGTACAGAAATAACCGAGGGGAGCGGTGATTCATTCCCGCGCATCGGAACGATCCGGTCACGGCGGAAAAGAGGCCCCGCATCCCGAGGAATGCGGGGCCGGAAGCCGGTTCGGATCAGCGTTCCACGAACGCGTCAGCGGCCGATAGAGCGCGGTCGATCACGTCCAGACCGCGCACCAGTTCGTCCTCGCTGATCACGAGCGGCGGCGCGATGTGCACGCGGTTGAAGTGCGTGAAGGGCCACACGCCCTCGCGCTTGCACGCGGCGGCGACGGCGACGACGGGCGCGGCATCCGCTCCGCTCGCGTTGAACGGCACGAGCTGCTCGCGCGTGTCGCGGTCCTTGACCAGCTCGATCGCCCAGAAGAGGCCCATCCCCCGCACATCGCCGACGGACGGATGCTGCGACGCGATGTCGCGCAGTCGCGGCTCGACGACGCGCGAACCGAGATCGCGGACGCGCTCGAGGATGCCGTCGCGCTCGAAGACCTCGAACGTCGCCACGCCCGCTGCGCACGCGAGCGGATGCCCGGAGTACGTGAGGCCGCCCGGGAACGACACGGTGTCGAAGTGCGCCGCGATGCGGTCCGAGATCACGACCCCGCCCAGCGGCACATAGCCCGAGTTCACGCCCTTCGCGAAGGTGATGAGGTCGGGCTGCACGTCGAACGCCTGGAACGCGAACCACTCGCCCACGCGGCCGAAGCCCACCATCACCTCGTCGGCGATGTAGACGATGCCGAAGCGGTCGCACAGCTCGCGGACGCCCGCGAGGTACCCGGGCGGCGGAACGAGCACTCCGTTGGTGCCGACGATGGTCTCGATGAGGATGGCGGCGATCGTCGACGCACCCTCGAGCACGATGGTCTGCTCGAGGTGCTCGAGCGCGCGCTGCGTCTCTTCCTCGGCGCTCGACGAGTGGAACGCCGAGCGATAGGGGTAGGGCCCGAAGAACTTCGCCGTCGAGCCGTCGCCGGGTTCGTTCGGCCAGCGGCGCGGGTCGCCGGTCAGTGAGATGGCGGTCGTGGTGTTGCCGTGATAGCTGCGGTACATCGACAGCACCTTGCGGCGACCGGTGACGAGACGAGCCATGCGCACGGCGTTCTCGTTCGCGTCGGCGCCGCCGTTGGTGAAGAACACCTTGTCGAAGCCGTCGCCGGCCACCTCCGCGATGCGGCGGGCGAGCTCGCCGCGGACGTCATTCGCCATCGACGGCTGGATCGTCGCGAGGCGGCCCGCCTGCCGCTGGATGGCCGCGACCAGATCGGGATGCTGGTGGCCCAGGTTGAGGTTCACCAGCTGCGAGCTGAAGTCGAGGTAGGCGTTGCCGCTGTAGTCCCAGAACGTCGAGCCCTCGCCCGCTGCGATCGGCAGCGGGTCGATGAGCGCCTGCGCGCTCCAGGAGTGGAACACGTGTCCGCGGTCGTCGGCGCGCACGCGTGCGTCGGCCTCGCGGTCGGGCAGCGTGCGGCGGACACCCGCCGGGTCGGTGTAGACGGCGGCGTCGGCGAGCGTGTCGGTCATGAGGAGTCCTCTCCTGTTGCGGTCGTTGAGCGAGCGAGGAACGAGCGAGACGAAACGCGTGCTGATCGCGAGCAATGTCAGGCGCGTTTCGTCTCGCTTCGCTCGCTCAACGACCGAATGCGCGTCAGTTGTTCTGGGGGAAGCCGAGGTTGATGCCGCCGTGGTGGGCGGGGTCGAGCCAGCGGCTGGTGATGGCTTTCTCGCGGGTGTAGAAGTCGAAGCCGTGGACGCCGTAGGCCTTGGCGTCGCC
>NZ_JBJDRL010000033.1:0-45642 GCF_044987475.1 Microbacterium sp. ZW CA_36 | reverse complement strand
ACGTCGGCGACGGCGCGGGGCGCGGCCCCGGCGCGGTCGGCGGCCGGGAGGGTCGTGCCGGCGTCGAGCGGAAGCCGGCGCTCATCGCGGGTGCGTTCGGGCGTCGTGCCGACGGTCGCCGACAGCACGGTGCCGTGCCGGTCCGCGGCGAGCATGCGGTTGACCGGATCGACCCAGCCGGAGAACGCTGCCACCACGTCTTCGGCGGTTCGTGCGCGCAGCAGCCCGAGGAGCGCGCCGGCGCCGAGGTCGGCGTTCGCGCGTGCGGGCATGCGGACGCTCCAGCCGACCAGCTCCCCGCCGTCGGGTCGCAGGTCGGTCACCACGGTGCCGCGTTCGGTCTCGAGCGCCTCGACCTCGACGGCGCGCCCGCCGCGCACGCGCACGACGGTGCGTTCGACGTCGACCGGGCGCCAGCCGTCGGGGCCGAGCGCCTCGTATGCGCCGGCCACGGGCCGCAGACGCTCGCGGAAGACGTCGACCGCGTGCGCGATGGCGTTGGTCACGCCCCACGCCGCGTCGCCGGTGTGGCCGAAGTGCGCGATTCCGGGCACCCCGGGGAACGCGAGGCCGACGACGTCGAACTCGTCGCACGCCAGCCGCACCTGCTGGTAGACGCCGGGGAGCTCGAAGATGCGGTGCGGGTCGCCGGCGAGCAGCGGCATCCCGCTGTCGGTGCGCGAGCCGTGCAGCGCCCAGGCGTTGCTGCCCGACGAGGGCAGGGTCTCGTCGCCGCCGTCGCCGTAGCCCGCGAACACGTCGACCCACGCGTCGCCCAGGGTGTCTGCGACGTGCTGCCGCCACAGCAGCAGCGGGAACGTCGAGAACAGCGCGTGCGCGACGTGGAGCACGCCGAGCGGATCGTGGTCGGCCCACGGCTCGAGCGGTCGCGCGTCTCCGAAGATCCCGTCGAGCGTGCGGAACTCGGCTGCGTCGCCACCGACCTCGGTCATCCCGCGCCGGACCCCAGCGGCGTAGCGCGTCACGAAGGCGCGGGTCTCGGCATCCGCTCCCGCCAGCGCTTTGCGCGCGGTGTCATCGAGCCGCGCGCGGCGTGCGAACACGTCCCACGCGAGTCCTGCGTCGCCGATCAGCTCCGACAGCCGGCCCGCTGCGCGCAGCCGGTCGACCTCGATCTGCCAGCCGCGGTCGCGGGCGGTGACCTCTCCCTGCGCCTCGGCGAGTGCCCCGGCATCCGTCGCGCGGATGTGGGGGATGCCGAGGTCGTCGCGATACAGCTCCGCCATGGAGTCAGACTTCCAGAAGCTCGCGCGGGGCCGCGATCGGCGCACCCGACCGCGCGATCGGGTTCGTCAGGGTTCCGGCGTACATGAGCGACGCCGACTGATCGGCGAGGTCCACCATCTGCAGCGTGTTGCGCAGCTGCAGGCGGTTCAGGCAGGAGTGCGCGAACACGTGGGCGCGCAGATCGACGCGGGAATCGAGATCGGGATGCTGCCCCGCGTGCTCGTCGATGATGTCGGCGGCGATCCGCCAGAACTCGGCCTCGGGCAGCGTGCCGTCGACGTGCAGGATGCCGGCGAGGTGGCGCAGGACCCCGTCGAAGACGTCGGTGAAGATCGCGAGCGCCTTCTCCTCGTCGTCGACGGGTGACACGATGCGGCGGACGTCGTCGGGTACGGCGCGATCGGCGAGCAGCGCGACCTCCTCGCCGATGTCCTTCATGAACACCCCGGTGGGCACGTGACCCTCAAGGATCAGGATGAGGTTCTCGCCGTGCGGCATGAACGCGAGGTCGTGGGCGAGCAGGGAGTGCACGAGCGGGCGCAGGTAGACCCGCAGGTACGCCCGCACCCACTGCGTCGCCGGGATGCCCGACGCGCGCACGAGGGAAGTGGCGAAGGAGCGACCCGACGCGTCGCGGTGCAGCAGCGATGCCATGGTGGCGAGACGCTCGCCGGGGGCGATGAGGGGGATCGGGCTCTCGCGCCAGAGCGCCGCGAGCATCTTGCGGTGCGCCGACGGCGTCGGGGTGCGGTGGTATGCGTCGCCGGTGTAGCCGATCGACGCGCGCTCCCGCAGCACGCGGAAGCCGGACTCCCGGAGCGTGGCGTCGCCGGCGACGAGGTCGGCGACCCAGTCGTTGATGGCGGGTGTGACGCGCATGTACGCGGGAGACAGGCCGCGGAGGAAGCCCATGTTCTGCACCGCGAGGGCCGTCTTGACGTAGTGGCGGTCGGGGTGGGTGGTGTTGAACATGGTGCGCACCGACTGCTGGGCGCGGTACTCGTCGGCACTCTCGCCGATGAGGACGAGATCCCGGCGGGCGATGTCGGGAGCGAACGTGATCGAGATCCGGTTCTCCCACTGCCACGGGTGCGCGGGCAGCAGGTGGTACCCGTCGGGGTCTTCGCCGATCTCCTCGAGGCGTGCTGCGAACCGGGCGCGCTCTGCGGGCGAGAGCTCCTGGTGGAGGAGGGATGTCTCTTCGAGGCCGGCGCCGAGCGCGAGGTGGGAGAGCGACCGGCGGGCGGCGAGCCACACCAGCCGGAACGGACGGCCGGACTCGGGAGCGTAGGCGGCGTGGTCGGTCACGCCGAACCCGATGCGCCCGTTGTTGGCGACGAAGCCGGGGTGGCCCTCGGTCATGGCGGCCTCGATGGTCTGGAAGTCCGCCGTGGTGAGCTCGTCGGCGGAGGGTCCGCCCCGGGCGATCTTGAACGCGGCGCCGGCGAGCGTCGATGCGATCTCCTCGAGGTAGATCGGCAGCAGCTGGTCGGAGAGGCCGAGCAGCGGCTGCAGCTCGAGGATGAGCGCCTGGGTGTCGAGTTCGGCCGGTTCGCCGTCGACGAGACGGCGCAGGCTCGCCTCGTCGACGATCCAATGCTCGAGCTCGGTGCGGACGGCCTGGAACCGGTACTCGACGTCGGCGTGCGGCACGACGAGTCGCCAGCCCCCGACGATCGAGTCGGGGCTGAGCAGGCGTTCGTGGCTGAACTCGGCGATCGCCTTCGCGACGAGGTGGCGCTGGGCCCGGGCGAGCGCCACGGGGGAGAGGTGCGAGGCGGGGGAGATCATGCGAGTGCCTTTCCGGTGGCGGCCAGTTCAGAACGTCGATAGTCGTCGCGCGTGCACACCGACAGCACGGCTGCCTTGCTGTGGGCGCCGTCCTCGATCGTCACGTGGCGCAGTTCGGTGAATCCGGCACGCACGTTCTTACGGCGGATCAGGTGGTTGCGGGCGTCCGGTTCGACGACGACGCGCTCTGCGCCGAGTTCGTCGAAGCACCACGCCATGACGGCGGCGAACACCGCGTCGGTCAAGCCGTGCCGGGGGTGGTCGCCGGGCGGCGCGATGAGCACATGCATCCCCAGATCGCCGGGGACTGTGTCATGGATGCCGCTCAGCAGCACATGCGCCGGGTCGTACGTCTCGGCGAAGAAGGTCGGCACGCCGTCCACCAGCCCGAGCCAGGCATCCTGGTACGGGTCGGTGACCACGCTCGCGAGATAGTCGCAGACGGCGTCGACGTCGTGACCGCCCATCTCCCAGAACGCGGCGTGCGGGTCGGCGAGCCACCGCTGCAGCACGGGTGCGTCCCGGCGCGGGTCGGCGGCGACGAGCGACACGGACGCCATCATCGTGTCACCCCGGATCCCGCGCTCGCCGTCTCGAACGCGTCGGCGGGGACACCGAAGTCCTGGAAGGCGATGCGGCGTTCGATCGGATAGACCTCGCGGCCGATGATCGACGCGAGGATCGACGAATTGCGCCACGCCCCGAAACCGAGGTCGGGTGCCGTGAGGCCGTGGGTGTGCTCCTCGCCGTTCTGCACGAACACCCGGCCGCGGCCGCCGTCGACGCTGTAGTCGCGGGCGACCGCGAGACGCCCGAGAGCGTCGTGGTCGAGGCGCTCGGCCACGGGGGAGAGGAACGGCGGCGTCTCTGCGGCATAGCCGGTGGCGAGCACGAGGGAGGCCGTCTCGCGTTCGTGCTCGCGGTCGAGCTGTCCGTGGCGCAGGCGCAGACGGTAGCGATCGCCGTCCCACTCGGCCGACGTCACCTCCGTGTCGGTCAGGAGCGTGGTCGGCACCGGGCCGTCGGCGCTGAGGCGGTAGAGGGTGTCGTAGATGTCGTCGATGAGCTCGCCCGAGATCCCCTTGTAGAGGCTGCGCTGCTCACGGCCGAGGTGCTGACGGATGCCGAGCGGGAGGGCGTGGAAATGATCGGTGTACTCCGGCGAGGTCATCTCCAGCGTCAGCTTGGTGTACTCCATCGGGAAGAACCGCGGCGAACGGGTGATCCAGTCCAGTCGGTACCCGCCCTCGCGCACGCCGTCCAGCAGGTCGCGGTAGATCTCCGCGGCCGACTGCCCGCTGCCGACCACCGTGATCGAGTCCGACGCGCGCAGCTCGTCGCGGCGGTCGACGTAGTCCGAACTGTGGATCGCAGGGCCGTCGATGCCGCGCAGCGCCGGTGGGATGGTCGGCCGGGTGCCGACGCCGAGCACCACGTGGCGCGCCCGCAGCTCGCTCTGCTCGCCGGTGTCGGTGCGCATGGCGCGGACGACGTAGACGTCGTCCGCGAGGTCATGCTCGATGGCGACGACCTCGTGATTCCAGAGCAGGTTCGGCAGCCGATCCGCGGCCCACCGGCAGTATGCGTCGTACTCGGCGCGCAGCGCATAGAAGCTCTCGCGGATGTAGAACGGGTACAGCCGGCCGGTGTGCTTGAGCCAGTTGACGAAGGAGAACTCCGACGTCGGGTCGGCCATCGTGACGAGGTCCGCGAGGAACGGCACCTGGATGGTCGCGCCTTCGATCATCATGCCGTGGTGCCACCGGAACCCATCGCTGCGGTCGAGGAACACCGCGTCGAGCTCCGTGGGCTGGGCGAGGCAGGCCAGCCCGAGGTTGAAGGGCCCGATCCCGACCCCGACGACGTCGTGCACGTGCCCGGTCATGCGTTCGCCTCCGCATCGGCGAGAAGCTCGTCGAACTCCGGGGCGATCCCCGCCAGTGTGGTGGCGGCATCCTTCACCATCGCAAGGACCCCGCGGATGTCGTCGACCGTGGTCTCGGGGTTCAGCAGGGTGAGCTTCAGGCAGGGGCGGCCGTCGATCACCGTCTTGGCGACGAGCGCGCGCCCCGACTCGAACAGGACCCGCCGGACACCCGCCACCAGGGCGTCCTGCGTCGCGGCATCCGCTCCGTCGGGCCGGACACGGAACAGCACCGTGCTCAGCTGCGTCCGGCCGACGAGCTCCAGCTCGGGATCGGCCGCGACCGCGTCGCTCACCTGCCGCGCGAGGTCGATGACGGTGTCGAACATCTCGCCCAGACGCTCCGCGCCGACGGCGCGCAGCGTCACCCACAGTTTCAGCGCGTCGAAGCGGCGCGTCGTCTGCAGCGACACATCGACCTGGTTCGGCTCCTCGTTCTCGAGCGGATTGAGATAGTCGGCATGCCACGCGCCCGCCGAGAGGTCTCGCGGTTCGCGCACCAGCAGCGCGCTCGACGAGACCGGCTGGAAGAAGCTCTTGTGGAAGTCGACGGTGACCGATCGGGCCCGCTCGATCCCGGCGAGGAGGTGCCGGCGGCGGGGTGAGACGAGGAGCCCGCACCCGTACGCCGCATCGACGTGCAGCCATGCGCCGCCGGCGTCGCACACGTCCGCGATCGGTGCGAGCGGGTCGATGACACCGCGGTCGGTGGTGCCGGCGGTCGCGACGACCGCCATCGGAAGGCGACCGGATGCCTCGGCCTCGCGCAGCGCGACAGCCAGGGCCGCGGCATCCATGCGTCCCTCGCCATCGTCGGCCACGGCGATCACCGCGTCTTCGCTCAAGCCGAGAAGCATGGCCGACTTGCCCACGCTGAAGTGGCTCGACGCCGTCGCGAAAACGACCAGACGCGCAAGCGCCCGCGGACGCGCGAGCTCCGTCCGCGCGAGCGCGGCTTCGCGAGCGAGGAAGAGTGCGTGGAGGTTCGACTGCGTGCCACCCGAGGTGAACACCCCGCTGCCGTGCGGGAACCCGATGCGGTCTGACGTCCATGTCAGCAGGCGGCGTTCCATGAGGGTGCCGACGGTGGACTGGTCGTAAGTGTCGACCGAGGTGTTCACAGCCGCGAGGACGGTCTCGGCGGCCACCGCAGGCAGCGCGACCGGGCAGTTGAGGTGCGCCGCGTAGGACGGGTGGTGGAACCAGACGGCGTGCTCGAGGAACAGCTGATCGATCTCGCGGATGGCGCGGGCAGTCCCGACGCCGTCGGCGTCGAGCGCGACGCCGTCGACGAGTTCCTGCAGATCCGAGCGCGCCGCGCCGGAGAACGGCTGGGTCACCGTCTCGAAGCGCGTCGCCACTCGGGACGAGGTCTGAGCGACGAGCGAACGATAGAGGTCGGCAGTGGGGCGTGTCAGCAACTCGTGCACCAGCACTCCTTCAGTTAGGTTTGGCTTACCTAACTTCTACGATCCTGGTGAGGGTGTCAACTCGGACGTCATCGTCCGGTTCGCTACCCCGCGGTCGTCAGCACGCGGACGGCGGTATTGGCGGCGGCGCCATCCGGCTCCTCGCCGAGGTCTACGACGATCGGGCGATGGCGCGTCAGCTCTTCACGCTCGTACTGGCCGTACGACATCACGATGACGACGTCCCCGGTGTGCACGAGCCGTGCCGCCGCGCCGTTGATCTGCACCACCCCCGAGCCTCGTTCGCCCGCGATCGTGTAGGTCTCGAAGCGGGCGCCGTTGTTCACGTCCACCACGTGGACCTGTTCGTTCTCGAGGATGTCGGCGAGTGCGAGGAGGTCGGCGTCGATGGTGATGGAGCCGACGTAGTTGAGGTCGCTGCCGGTCACGGTCGCCCGGTGCAGCTTGGACTTGAGCATCGTTCGAAGCACTGATGTCCGTCCCATTCGACGCGATTGATGGACTGCATCCAAGAATAAGGGACCCGGGAGTGGCCGCGGAACACAGCGAGCCCGCGCTACGTCGCCCAGGACAGCGTCACATGTGCACTATCCCGAACACCTGTGTTCGGGTTAGTATCGACGTGAGACGAGCGATGAATCGGTTCCGAAAGTGAGGACAGTGCGATGTCAACGTTGATGGTGGACTACATCATTTCGCTCGACGGCTATGGTGCCGCCGAGGGCTGGCCCGGCTTCTGGGGTATGGAAGGACCCGAGTACCTTGACTGGCTGGGGGAGGACGGTCAGCAGGAGGTCATTCACCTCATGGGCGCGACGACCTACCGGCTGATGGCGGAGTTCGCGGGTCAGAACGACGATCCCGGTTCCGTGGCGCTGAACAGTGCGCGCAAGGTGGTGTTCTCCTCCACGCTCACCGAGCCACTGTCGTGGCCCAACTCCGAACTGGTCCGTGGCGACGCGATCGCCGCGGTCAGAGAGATGAAGGACGTCGAGTCTGCCGAGCTGCATACGCTCGGCAGTCTCAGCCTGAGCCGGTCGCTGATCGCTGCCGGGCTCGTAGACCGCTTCCGCGTGGTCGTGTTCCCCGTGATCACCGGGAAGACCGGGAAGGAGCGCATCTTCGACGGCTATCCTGACCTGTCCCTCGAACTCGTGCAGAGCCGTACCTTCGACGGCCAGATCCAACTGCTGGAGTACATTCCCACCGTCCTGGACGGACCTCCCGGGGCCGGTGCCTGATCCGGCTCATTCCTCTTGGATCCGTTTCGTTCATGTCGAAGCGGCCGGGTCGGGTCACTTCACTGGCTGGAGGAAGTGCCGATCAAGCCAGCGGGCGGCGCCTTCACCGATCCCTGCGCCCTGGACCTCGGCCTCCCGGAAGTGGAGACCTTGGTACACGCGCGCGTCGATGGTGTCGTCGACCACGGCACTGAAGTGCTTGTACTCGCGCGTCGCACCGGTCGCGATCCTCACCACACTGAAGTTCATCCTGTCGGTGCCGAAGAAGGCCATGCCAGCGTGCATGTATGCCGCCGAGACACAGTTGTAGCCAGATGGATGCTCGGAATACGGCGGAACTGCGAGGAGCGGCGCCCATTCTGTATCGCCCACGGTCTTGCGGTTGCCGTCATTGTCGCCTTCGTGGATGGCGGTCACCGGACGCCAGAAGTTCCAGAACGCCTTGTCGTCGAAGCAGCTGATGACACTGTCTGCAGTGGCCAGGTTCAACATGGCGAAGAGACGGGCTTCCTCGGCGAGCGTGAGTCCCTCCGCTTCGGATATCGCCCGGAATGTGCGGTTGAACAGCTCCGGCGGGTGCGCCGTGTACAGGTCGGCGACGAGGTTCTGCTTGGCGGTGCGGCGGCTGTCGATCGCCCCGAGGTCTTTCACCTCTCTGTAGTCCTTTGCGTAGTCTCGGCTGGTCAGTGCGTTCGGCCCTGCCGTCCGCAACTGGGATGTGCTCTCAAGCGTGAACGGATCGACCGCGCTCACCCAGGCAAGGGCGTTGCTAGGCTCCGGCGGCGAAATGGGACGCCATTCGCCTGGCCCGGTGCCGACCTGCCACAATATGGGCCCGCCGGTGGGAGAAAGCGCGTAGCGGCCATCATCGGTTCGTGCTTCGAGCATGGCCGCTGCGGCGGCTGCGCCTGCTGCCACCCCCTCGGTCTTGGCATCGCCGGCGGGGATGCTTGCGAGCGCAGCGGCATAGAGGCCATCAAGCCGGTCCCGGACCACCTGCGGCAACGCCGGTACCAGTCCGATCCCCAAGCCGACCAGCACGTGGTGCGCGGCGGTGGCGACGGCGGCGTCCTGCGACGCCGACCGGGACACCGGTGGAAGATCAGGCAGGTAGGGCTGGTATCCGCCGACGATCGCGTTGACCGCGTCGTAGACGGCTCCCTGCACCATCGCGAGGTGCAATTGCGAGACCGGCGGCGCCTGAGCGGCACCGGGGATATCCGCCCCTGTGGCGTTGATCAGCGCGTCCGAAGCATGGAGATTCCAGGCTCGCACCGCGTCGGAATGCTGCGGTTGTGCCACCGCGGGCGCGGCGCCGAGCGCTGTTGCCACCAGCGCGACGAGAGCTGTGAGCATGACCGTGCCGAGTGTGCGCTTGCGTAGTCCTGATCGCATGACCGTCCCCTCCTAGGACTCACCTGACCGCGGCTGGGCGGCTACGTCGCGACTCGTCAGATGACTGGTCGGTCTGGACGCAGTGCGAGTGGGTGCAACTCAACCAAAGCGGTGTATCAGTCCTGTATCGACCGCCCGGGTGCGTGAGGAGACCTGTCTCGGGCTCCTCGAGCGCGCGCGCCGTGATGCGCCGTGCCTCGGCGTCGTCGCGGCGAGATTCGCCTGGAGCCCCGCGAAGATGCCGGCCGCGACAGCGACGATCGCGAGGACGACGGCCCCTGCCGACACCCAGGACAGTCTGCGCACCATCCGGCGCTCTTTGCGGAGCTGTCCTTGCGCGGCGGCGAGTGCTGCGGTCTCATGTGCTGCAGCGGCGTCGAGGAACCCTCGCTCTACCGCCGTGAGGGCGGGGTCGACCGCATCCCGCCAGTGCTGGGCCGTGGACAGCCGGCCGCCGCGGTAGAGCTCGCTGTCGGGTCGTCCCATCGCGTCCCAGGCGGCGGCGGAGGAGCCGAGGTGTCGCATGATCCGTTGGCCCTCCACATCGTCCGCGAGCCACTGCCTCAACCGTGGCCATTCCCGTGCGAGCGCTTCGTGGGATACCTGCACCGACTCCTCGTCTGTCGTGATGAGGCGTGCATCGACCAGCCGGTCGACGATCTGGGCGTGCGCGTCGTCGATCGCGACGCGCGTGCGTTCGACGCGACGAGTGCCGACCGCACCGTCCGCGGAGGCTTCGACGAGACGGAGCAGGATGTCGCGCAGCAGCCGCACGCCCTCCTCCGAGAGCGTCGCGAAGACCTCCTCCGCGGTCTTCGCGACGGCACCATCGATCTCACCGGATGCCCGATATGCCTCGACCGTCAGAACGCGGCCCTCACGACGGAACCACACCTGACGCAGAGCGTGGGACAGCAGCGGAAGGGCGCGCCCATCCGCATCGCGGACCAGGATCTCCACGAGGCCCGGCTCCAGGATGAGACCCGCCTGATCTGCAGGCCTCTCGATCACGGTTCGGAGGCCGTCGGGCCCGAGCGCGGTGAGCAGGAGCAGGTGCGACTGGATGATCCGGGCGAATCCTTGGTGATCGGCCAGGTCTCCGAGACGGTCGGCGCGGATGGCGACGACGAGCATGCCGCAATACACCATCTGCGACAGGGAGTCGAAGAACTCGCGGATCTCGGCGGGGTCGTCGGCGGTGAAGGCCTGCTCGCATTGATCGACGATCAGCAGCGACTCTCCCACGGGCAGATCGACATCGCGAAGGACATCGATCGGATGCTCGCCGGGCGTCACGATGGCGACGTCGACACCTCGCGCGAGAAACTCGGCACCGATCCCTGCCCTTACGAAGGAGGACTTGCCGACGCCCGATGGGCCGGCGACGAGCAGCACGCCGCGCTCCTCGAGCACCCGAACAGCGCCGATCAGCTCCTGCTCGCGACCGAAGTAGCGCTCGGCATCCGCCACTCCCGCGGGAGGCAGGCCGAAGTACGGGCACTCCGGGCTCGCGGCTCGGAACACCCGGTCAGACATCAGTGCGGGATCCTGCCGGAGGATCGCCTGCTCGAGCTCGGCGAGTTCGGTGCACGGCTCCAGACCGAGCTCGGCGGCGAGCAGCACGCGCGCCCGGCGTACCGTGGCGAGCGCATCCGCTTGCCGACCCTGGCGGTATTGCGCCACGCTCAGCACCACCCAGCGTCGCTCGCGCAATGGTGCCTCGGCGACGCGGGCGCGCGCCGATGCGGTCAGCTCCTGCACATCACCTGCCTGCAGCCGCGCGTCCAGAAGCAGCTCCTCCACATCGAGCCGCAGCTCCGCCAGACGTCCCGACGCGATCCGCGCCGGCCCCCAGTCCATGAGCTCGACGTAGGGCTCACCCCGCCACAGCGCGAGCGCCTCCGAGAATGTGTGCGCGGCCCGATCGGGCTCACCGAGCTCCAGCTGTTGCGAACCCCTCGCGATAAGTCGTTCGAACCGCTCGGCGTCGACGTCGATGTGATCCGGGATCAATCGGTACCCGAGCGGGGTCGTCTCGATCCGGTCGGGCGCGATGAGACGGCGCAGCCGCATGATGCAGCCCCGAATGACATGGGACCGTGAGGCGGGTGGATCATCGCCCCAGACCGCGGCCGCGAGGGAGTCGACGGACAGGGAGGCGCCGAGCCGGACCGTGAGCGCACCCAGCACCGCACGATCCCGCGGAGCCAGTGGAATCCGGCCGTCGTCGAGAGTCAGCGCTCCAAGAACGCGAACCTCCATGGGGCCACTGTGCGCCCGGTTCCGACATCCGTCAAGACGGCTGATATCGGGCTGCGTCGGCGGGCCCGAGGAGCCGTCCGCTCACCCGCGAGCCCCCCGACAGGGCGACTTTCGGCTTGGCCCACGAGCGGCCGTGGGTGTCTTTGAGGATGTCGTACTCGACGTCCACGTGCGGCTCGATCGCGCTGTACTTGTCGTTCGGAGCGCCGATGATGAGCTGGAATCCGAGCCCGCGCCAGGCGCCGATCGCGCGCTTGGTGAAGTGCGCGTCGGCCTTGATGAGGGCCTCATCGAGGAAGACCGGCGCATACCGTGGGCGCTCGGCGCCGGCGTCACCCAGCTGGTATCGCAGCGCCGCTCCGACGATGAACGCGATGAGTTCCTGGGACTCGCCGCCGGACTTCTCGCCGATGTGATCGTAGAGCGCGACATGCTGCCCTGTGGTCGCGTGGATGCGCTCCGCGCTCACTCGCACGTGGTTGCGTACGTCGACGAGTTCGGCGAAGTCCGGAGCATTGCGGCGCAGGCGGCCGATCAGCCGCGACATCCGGTGGTAGGCGCGTTCGCGCTCCTCGTCGGTGGCGACGGATTCGATCAGCGCGCGCACCTCGCGGAGCTCTTTGCGGAAGCGCCGGCGCACCTCGGACTGGTTCTCGCGCGGCGTGATCTGCAGCCGATGGTCGTCGTCGTAGAAGGGGAGATCCTGCATGATCACGTTGATGGGCTCGATGCGATCGCGGATCTCCCGCAGCGAACGGCCGAGCGTCGAATCGAGGTTGGTGAGGTCGTTCCCCGAGAGCTTGAGCAGGCTGTCGCGCCACTCCGTCTCCAGTTCGTGCAGGCCACTGGTCTCGAGGTCGGCCAGGATGCGCTCGAAGTCGCCGAGCGAATGGTCCGGGTCGGCGAGAAGGTTCGGGTTGGGCCAGCGATCGAGGAATCCGCTCAGGGTCCGCCGCAGGCTCTCCCGCTGCTCCCTGACGGCGTCCTGCGCGGCGCGCTGATCGTCGCCGAACCGGCGCGCTGCGGAATCGAGCGCCGCATCGAACCGCGCGAGATCCTGCGTGCGTGTCGAGGATCCGGTCTGGTCGGGCGCAAGGAACTGCGTGTCGAGGTAAGACGCCTGGTCGTCGGTCAGCGCACGCCCTGCAGCCTCCGCCGCGTCGATCACGGACTGGGCGGCGTCGACCTCGTCGGTCGTGGCCGCCCACGCGTCGGCGAGGCGCTTGCGCTCCGCCTTGGCGCCGCCGATGTCCTCGCGCAGTTCGGCGGCCTCCCTTCTCTTCTGCTCGATCTGGGACTGGATGCCGGCGATCGCGGGGTTCGCGGCGGTGACGTCTGCGATAATCGCCTGCCAGCGTTCGCGCTCCCGTTCGAGGGAGGCGATGTCGACCTCTTCCCACGTGAGGCCCTGGATCTTCGCGTACGCGGCGAGCCGCGCGTCGAAGGCGTCGAGCTCGACGCCGGCCTCGGCGGCCGCCGTCCGGGCGGCTGCGAGCTCGGCGCGGACGGCCCCCAGCTGCGCATCGAGCTCGCCGAGGCGACGGTGGGTGGAGAAGCCGAGGACGTTGCCGCGACCGTGCCCGCCGTGCGCCCCGCGCGATCCGTGCGAGGTCTGCCCGGTGATCGTCAGCGTCATCCGGTGGCCAGCCGGCTGGGTGGCCGCGTCGACGCACACGTAGCCGAACCGTCGGTCCAGCTCCTCCTGCAGCCAGCCCGTGAAGGGCGTGCTCTTGTAGTCGAGCCGGCCGGCAAGGGTGTGAGGGTCCCGTGCGCCGGCCTCGGGGAGGCCGGTGTGCACGCCCTCGTAGCGGAGGCGATCGGCAGTGCGGACGGAATCGATGGCGGTGCGGAACGCCGGCAGCAGCGCGACGTCGATGAGCAGCGTCGTGGCGAAGCCGCCGAGTGCGAGGTTGAAGGCCTCCCGCCAGGGCTCGAACTCCGTGCGGACCTCGATGAGCTCGCCGACGAAGGGCAGGTCGCCGGTGGTCAGGCCGGCGGCGCGTGCCAGCAGCTCGCGGGATCGGCGGAGCCGGTCGGGGATGTTGTCGTCGCGGCCTTCGGCTTCGCGCCGCTCGGCCTCGAGGTGGGTCACGCGGGCCGCGAGGGCGTTCCTGGCGCCGACCGCCGCCGCGTACGCCTCGCGGAGTGTCTCCTTCGCTTGTGCGTCGGTGGCCGCCTCACGGGCGCGAAGCGACAATGCCTCGAACTCCTGCGCGGAGCCGACCTCGACCTGCAGCATCTCGAGCGCGACGTCGAGCTTCTCGCGCTCCCGTCCCACGCTCGTGAGCCGGTTCTCGAGTCCGCGCAGCTCCCGGTGGGCGGTCTCGAGCCGGTCGCCGCCCGCCGCGCGCAGCACCTCTCCGAGCCCTTCCCGCGCCAGGTCCGCTGCCTCGGCCAGCGTCTGCTTCTCACGCACCGCGGCATCGGCGGTGCGGGTCCCGGCCTGCAATTCGGCTTCGACGTCGCGCAGCAGGTCGAGGCGGCGGGATGCCCGCCACAGCGTCGTGAGCGAGTCCGGCTCGGTGAACCGGCCGATGTCGTCGAGCAGACGCAGCCGCTCGGCTGCCTCTTCGATCCGCGCCCGCGCCGATCTGAGCGGCTCCAGTGCGCGCACCTGCTGCTGCGCGGTCAGCATGCGGTTGCGGGTGCCCTCCAGGCCGTCGAAATGCGCGACCACCGCGTCGGCGGTCGCCAGTGTCTCGGGCTCCTCGAGCACCATGCGCTTGTAGAGGTCGTCGACGGTGGTGATCTGCTGACCGGCCTGGATGCGGGCGAGCAGGCTCATCGCCTTGGCGCCTGCGCCGGCCGCGCCGATGCCGAGCACGGTATGAAGACGAGCGGAGAACTCGCGGTCGGTCGCTACGGTGTCGAGTCCGACACTCTTCACCGCGGCATCCGTCAATCGCAGCGCTGCCGCGGCTTCGAGCGAGCTCAGATCGAACGGACCGTTGACCGTCGCGCGCACACGCACCGTGTCCTCCAGGACGCGCGCGGCCGCCGGGATGTACCAGGCGCGCACCGCCGTGAAGCGGGAGCCGTCGTGATCGAGCCAGGTCATCGAGATCGCCGACCAGGTGTCGGTGCCGTCGCCGCGGAGCACCGTCAGCTTCGTGCCGTCCTCGGTGCGGGTCTCGTCCGTCTTGCCCCGCCCGTACGAGAGGATGTTGCGCTGCTCCTGCCCCCGCGGCCGCCCGACGACGGCGCCGTTGGAGGCGCCGTTGAACGGCGTCGTGTGGGGCATCATGAGCGCCACGTAGGCGTCCATCAACGTCGACTTGCCGGAGCCCGAGCCGCCGCACAGCAGCGTGGCCGCCGGCGAGAAGCGCACACGGTGTGCGCCGTCGTAACCGCCCCAGTTGACGAGCTGGAGCTCATCGGCGACCCATTGCTGCCCGCGAGAAGCCGCCGGGATGAGTCCGAAGAGCGTGTCGAGCATGGTCACAGTGCGGCCTCCTTGTCGTCGACGTCGACGACGGGGTCGGCGTCATCGACGCCGTCAGCGGCGTCAGCCTGCTCGTCCTCATCGAGGTCGTCGATCGGTGCGGATTGTGCCGACCGCATCTCGAGCCAGTCCCGCAGCGCCCGCAGGCGCTCGGAGCTGAGCAGGATCTCGACCAGCGCGTTGATCCGGTACCGGCCCTCCGACTCCTCCTCGATGACGCCGTCCTGGCGCAGCCGGGCGACCGCGCCGCGGATCGCCTTCTGCCGGCGGGCGGTGCTGCCATCCGCCTCGGCGAAGTAGGTCAGGACCGTCTGCTCGATCTCCTCGATGTCGACGCGCGCCGATGACTCACCGGCGGTCGTCTCGCGCTGGTATACCGTGCGCAGGTGCACCAGCACGAGCGTCTCGGCGCGTGAGTACGCCTCATCGCGCAGCAGGATCGGGATCTCGAGCTCGTCCGACCGGATCTGCTCCTTGTATGCGACCCCGCGATCGTGGTCGACCACGAGCCGGACGAAGAGGTCGTTCAGGCGTGACTCGATGGTGTGCTGGTGATCCATCAGCACGGTCCACTCGCCGCGGTTGCGGTCGGCGAGTAGAAAGCGGCGCTGCAGCAGGCGCACGAGCACGCGCCGCACCTCGGGGTCGAGGATGCCGCGATCGCCGGGGAAGAGCTCCTCCGGATCGTGCTCCATCGCGATCGGATCGATGAACGGGTCGTCCGTCGCGGTGTCGGGCGCGGTCGCGAGGTCAGTCATTCTCAGGCTCTTTCACAGTGCGGGCGGTCACAGCGCCGAAAGCGAACCTGCGACTCGACCCGTCGGGCCGTCGCGCTTCGGCGACGGAGACGTCGTCGCTCTCGGTCATGCCGTTGCGATGGGCGATCTCCAGGAGTCCGAGGAGGTCGACGGGGCGGCGCGTGTCGTCCGCGGCGCCCTCGAAGGCGGTGGCGAGGTCGAAGCGATCGCCGAGCGTCGCGACGTACTCCTCGAGCTCCGCGTACCGTGGTCCGCCCCAGGCGCGGGTGTCGGCATCCACGAACTCGACGTCGTCCGGCGCAGGCAGCGGCGCCGGTGCGCCCTGCGGGCGGAGGTCGCTGAGGGACTGCCGCAGGTGCCCGATGTCGGCTACCGGGAAGGTGTGCAGCGGTTCGACGCGGTCGGTGGGCCTGGAGCTCTGCATCCACACGTGCAGTCCCGACATCACGCCTCGGAGGAGCTCGTCGACCTGACGGTCGCGGATCGGGTCATGGGTGCGCACCTGAGCGGTGATGACCTGCGACGCCCGGCGCTGCGCGGTGAGAACGTCCTGCACACCCTTCTCGACCTGGCGTCCGATCGAGTCGAGATCGCTGCGCTGCGCGGTGCCCATCAGCCGGGAGAACGGCTGAGCGAGCAGCGTGCGCAGCTGCGTCGCCAGGCGGTCGATGTGCTCGGGGTCGCCGATGAGGCGCAGCGCGCCTTCGAACGCCCGGCCCTCCGGCGTCGACTGCATCACGTGCCGGCCCCGCTGCAGGTACTCGCGAAGGATCTCACCGGTGGGACGGATGTCGCGGCGCAGGTCCGCGACGACATCCCGCTGCATCGCCTTGATCGATTCCGCGACGCGGGAGAAGTCGGCGGGCAGCTCGCGAGCGAGGTGGAGGATGTTCTCGGCCTCCTCGAGCAGCTGCTCGTCGTCGACCGGCTCCGCTTCGTTGTTGCGCAGCCGGGCGATCTCCGCATCGAGCGCGTCACGCTCTTCCCGCAGCAGGGCGATGCGCGCCTCCGGGTCGGATTCCGCGTCACGCGACAGCCGCTCGACGGCGTCCAGCAGCGTCCGCACCCGCGACCGTGAGACCCGCGCGCGTCCGCCGCCGGTCCGGCCGGCGATCTCGAGCGCGCCGACGGCGTGCGCGGTCAGCCGGTAGACCTCGACATCATCCTCGAGCTGCGGCGCCAGCCATCCGACGCGCACCCAGCTGCGGCAGATCTCGCGGGCGGTCCCGGCAGGAAGCCGGCGCTCGTCCTCGTCGTATCCTGCCGCGCGCAGCTCGTCGAGAGCCTCGCCGATCTCGGCATGGGCGTCGGCGACCGCGACCGAGCGGCGCTCAGCGGTGAACACGATCGACAGCATCGCCACGACGAAGGGCGCATAGCGGCCGTGGAGAAGATCGAGAGTCGGATCCTTGAACGCCAGCACCGAACGCTGGTAAGCCGCCTCGGCGCGCGTATTCGACATCGTTTCAAGATTAGTCGGCGCGGTCGGCACTCCCGCTGACGAGACCTCGCTGCTCGCCGCCGTCACCCGCCGACGCGTTCAGCGGCGCGTCCGGCCCGCTCGAGACTCCTGGAGGGGACCGGACGCACCGCGGGCGCTCAGAGCGCCGCGCGCAAGCCTTCGTCGAGCCGGGTCGTCGGGCGACCGATCAGGCGCGACAGCGTGCCATCGGTCTCGGCGAGTGCGCCGTCGCGGATATTCGCGTCGAGCGCGGTCACGAAGCCGACCGTGCCGGAGTCGAGGCCGGCGGCCTCGAGCGCGGCGGCGTGCTCCCCGGTCGTCAGCGGCGTGTAGCGCACCTCTCGGCCCGTCAGCTCGGACGCCGCCGCGGCAAGCTCGTCGAAGCTCCACGCGACGTCACCGCCGAGCTCGTAGACCTCACCGATGTGCCCGTCCTCTGTCAGCGCGACCGCCGCGGCCTCGGCGTAGTCGATGCGGCTCGCAGAGGCGACGCGTCCCTCGCCGACGCTCGCGGCGATGACGCCGGTGTCCTTGGCGCGCGCCACGTCGGGGACGTAGTTCTCGGTGTACCAGTTGTTGCGGAGGATCACCGCGGGGATGCCGGACGCCGCGATGGCCTCCTCGGTCGCCTTGTGCTCGGGTGCCAGAACGAGGTCGCTCGTCGTCGCCTTCGACGCGCTCGTGTAGACGAGCTTCGCGACGCCTGCGGCGTCCGCCGCATCGATGACGGCCTGGTGCTGCGCCGCGCGCTTGCCGACCTCGCTGCTCGAGACGAGCAGCAGGGCGTCGACGCCGTCGACGGCGGCCGCGACAGTCTCGGGAGCGTCGTAATCGAGGGGCACGACCTGCACGCCGAGCTCGGCGAGGTCGGCGGCCCTGGCGACGTCGCGTGCGCCCGCGCGGACGGCCGACGGCTCGATGCCGCGAGCGAGGAGGTTGTCGACGACGAGGCGGCCGAGCTGGCCCGTGGCACCGGTGACGAGGATGGTCATGAGGAGTCCTTTCTCAGAGGGATCGCCCATGACAACGCGGCATCTTCGCGCCACCTTCCCGACGAAGGGTACCCACTTTCGGGTAAGGTACGCACATGGTGGTTAGTTTCGCGCAGATCCGCGCGTCACAGGATCAGATCTTCGACGAGGGCTGTAGCACGCGCGTCGTCCTCGACCACATCATGAGCAAGTGGGGCGTGCTCGTGCTCTCTGCGCTCTCTGACGGAACGCTGCGGTGGGGCGAGCTGCGCCGACAGGTCGACGGCATCAGCGAGAAGATGCTGGCATCGACGCTTCGCACCCTCGCCTCCGACGGCCTCGTGCATCGGGAGTCGCTGCCGGCCGTTCCTCCCCACGTGGAGTACAGCCTCACCCCGCTCGGCCGCGACCTCATGGAGCGGATGCTCCCGCTCGTCGCGTGGGTCGCCGACCACGCCGACGCGATGGTCGGGCGGACGTAGGCGGCGCGGGCCGACTCCTTCGCGCCGAGCTCAGAACACGATGACGGGTTTCACGCTGACGCCGTGGTGCATGTCGTCGGCCGCGCGCGCGATCTCATCGAGGGTGTAGCGCTTCTCGATTCTCTCGAGCGGCAGCTTCCCCTCCGCGTGGAGCGCGATCAGTCGCGGAAGGAGCGTCGCCGGATCGGTATCTCCCATCGTGACTCCGCGCAGCACCTTGCCGGAGAGGATCCCCTGGATGTCGACGGGAATCTCGGTCCCCAGAGGCGGGGCGCCGCACACGAGCACCGTGCCGCGTACCGAAGCTGCGTCGATGGCCCCGCGCGCGACCCGAGGGCTGCCCGTCGTGTCGAAGCTCAGGTTGACGCCGCGACCGCCGGTCAGCTCGGCGAGGCGTGCGGCGACGTCCTCGGTGCCGGCGTTGATCGTCGCCGTCGCGCCGAACTCTTCTGCGAGCTGCAGCCGCTCGTCGACGAGATCGATCGCGATCAGCTGGGACGGATGGCGCAGCGAAGCCGCGATGACCGCCGAGAGCCCGACCGCGCCGGTCCCGTAGACCGCGACGATGTCGCCCTCGCCGGGATCGAGCACGTTCCACATCGATCCGAAGCCGGTGAGCACCCCGCAGCCGAGCGGTGCGAGCACGGCGAGATCCGCGTCCGCGCCGACCTTGACCGCCGCGCGCTCGTCGGCGATCGCGTACTGGGCGAACGACGACTGGCCGAAGAAGTGGCTCGCGACGGCGGTGCCGCCGCGCGTGACATCACCGGAACCCTCCGGTCGCAGCATCCCGAGGAGATTCCGCGGCAGCCAGGTCTCGCAGTAGGCGGGATGTCCTGACTCGCACACCGCGCACGATCCGCACGAGGTGAAGCTCAGCAGCACCTTGTCGCCGGCGGCGAGGCCCGCCACGCCCTCGCCGACACGTTCGACGACCCCGGCGCCCTCGTGGCCGATGATCCCGGGCGAGGGGAAGGGGATCCCGCCGGCGATCACGCCGAGGTCGGTGTGGCACACGCCCGAGGCGACGAGCTTGACGAGCACCTCCCCGGGGCCGGGATCCGCGAACTCGACGTCGCTGACGAGCAGCTCGCCCGCCTCGAGAACGGCGGCGCGTCCCGCCGTCACTGGGCGGTCCGCTGCTCGAGGTTGAACACCATCGCGTGTGAGCGCTGGTACGAGGCCATCGCCTCCGGTCCTCCCTCGCGACCCCAGCCCGACGCCTTGACTCCGCCGAAGGGGATGGCGGGGTCGAGGAGCGCCCAGCCGTTCACCCAGGTGATCCCTGCCTCCAGCCGCGCGGCGACGCGGTGCGCCTTCGCCAGATCGGAGGTCTGGATGCCGCTCGCAAGCCCGTAGCGCGTGGAGTTGGCGAGCTGGATCGCCTCCTCTTCGGTGTCGAAGGGCTGCACGGTGAGCACCGGGCCGAAGATCTCTTCCGACACGGCCTCGGCGTCGGAGCCGAGATCGGCGAGCACTGTCGGGCGGTAGAAGAAGCCGTCGCGGTCGGCTCGCTCACCTCCGGTGACCACCCGGGCGCCGGCCGCCTTCGCACGGTCGACGATCGCCGCGACCTTCTCGAGCTGGGTGGCGCTCGCGAGCGGGCCGATCACGGTCTCGGGATCCGTGATGTCGCCGAACGGCACGTTCGGCACGGCGTCGGCGAGGATGCCGAGCACGATGTCGTAGATCGGGCGCTCGACGAGGAGCCGGGGTCCTGCCATGCAGAACTGGCCGGAATTGAACACGAACGCGGCGACGACGGTGTGCATCGCCGTGCTCAGGTCGGCATCCGCGAAGAGGATGTTGGCGGCGTTGCCGCCCAGTTCGGCGGTGAACGGCTTGAGGGTGCGCCCGGCGAGCTGCGCCGCGTGGGCGCCGATCTCGGTCGAGCCGGTGAAAGCGACCTTGTCGACGTCCGGATGCGCGACGAGGTGATCGCCGATCGCGGCGCCCGAGCCCGTCACGACGTTGAAGACGCCGTCCGGCACACCGGCCTCCTGGAGGATCTGCGCCATCAGGAGCGCACTCAGCGGGGTGTCGCTCGCCGGCTTGTGCACGATCGTGTTGCCGGCGATCAGCGCGGGGGCGATCTTCGTGCTCGACAGGATGAGTGGGAAGTTGAACGGCGTGATCGCCGCGACGACGCCGATCGGCTCCTTCTTGACGTAGACGTGCGTGCTGCCGGACGTCTCGCGCACCGCGCCCTCGAGGTGGTGCCCGAGGCTCGCGTAATACTCGTACAGCTCGGCGGCGTTGTTGACGTCGACGACCCGGGCGAACGTGATCGGCTTGCCGACGTTGGTGCTCTCGACGTGGGCGAGCTGCTCGGTGCGCTCGCGCATGAGCGTGTAGGCGCGCTGCAGGATGCGCGCGCGCTCGCGACTGGACAGCCCCGACCACACTCCCGAGTCGAATGCGGCTCGGGCGGCCGCGACCGCGGCATCGACGTCGCCGGTCGTCGCCTTCGCGACCTCGGTGACCTTCCTGCCGGTCGCGGGTGCGACGACGTCCATGCGACCTCCGTCCGAGGCATCCCTCCACTGCCCGCCGATGAACAGTCGTCCGGGCGGGAATGTCGCGGCGGGTGTGGATGCGGATGCGGATGCCGCTGGCGGGGTCTGGGTGAGGGTCATCGTTCTGCTCTTCTCTGAGTGGTGGATTCGGTCGTCTCTGGGGTTTCGGTCGCGTGGATGTGTGCTCAGGTCGCGACCGACGCCGGGGTCGCGACGCGCTCGAGCAGGTCCGCGAAGCCGGCGGGGTCCTCCTGGAACGGTGCGTGACCGTGCGGGATGCGGACGATCTCGGCACTGCTGCGTACGGCGAGCGACTCCTGGAAGGCAGGCGGGACGACGCCGTCGTTCTCGGTGAGGACGTAGGTCGCGTGCTTCACCCGCCACGCGACGTGGGAGACCTGGTCGCTGAAGGAGGCGAGCGACTGCGGCCGGAACAGGTCGGCGAGCTGCTCGGATGCCTCGCGGGGAACTCCCGGGGGCATGTCCGCGGCGATCATGGCCACGCGCTCCTCCCGGCTGCGGCCCATCGTCAGCTGGTCGTCGGAGATGCCCCACACTCCGGGGAGGGCGCCGCCCATCGAGGTGATGACGCTCTCACCGGCGTCGAGGGCGAAAGCCGCGACGTAGACGATGCGCTCGACCGCGGGATGATCGCCCGCCTCGGTGACGGGCACGCCGCCGTAGGAGTGCCCGACGAGCACGACCGGCCCGCCGGCGCGATCGATCGCGGCGGTGATCGCCGCGGCATCCTGGAGCATGCTCTCGGTGCTCCCCGTCGAGGGCAGATCGAGCGCATCGACCTGCCACCCGCGCTCACGAAGGATCTGCACGAGCGGGTCGAATTCCCACGAGCCCACCCACGCGCCGTGGACGAGGATGATTCGGGGGCGATTGTTCGCGGTCATCGGAAGTTCTCTGCCTTTCGGAGGAGCTGCGCACGAGTTCGCTGTCGCGATGCCCGACGGTGCGCATCTGCTGGATCGACGTCGGTGTCGTTCCCCTAGGGTGCGCGCGCACGCCCGGCTCCGGTATCCGTAGGACTACGTAATCGGCGGCGCCGAGGCGAACATCGCCTCGTACCAGGCCGCGATCTGGGCGCGCGACGAGAAGCCGAGCTTGCCGAGGATGCGCTGCACGTGGGTGTCGACGGTCCGCACCGAGAGCACGAGTTCCGCGGCGATGTCCCGGTTGCTCATCCCGCGGTGGATGCGCATCGCCACTTCGCGCTCCCGCGCGCTGAGCCCGCCAGCGACCGTGGTCTTCGGTTCGAGCGCGAACGCGGACACCTCGTCGGGGTCGAGGTGTCCGCCCGCATCGGCGAGCTTGTCGTGGCGCTGGCGACCGAGCCGCTGCCGGAGTTCAGCGACGCACCGATCGTGATGCGCTGCGAGCTGCGGTCCGTGGACGGTGATCGCCGACCCGATGAGCCGCCAGCGGGCATCGGTCGCTCCCAGGAGGATCGCCGCGCGATCGGCCAGACCGCGCTCTGCGGCGACCCAGCTGAGCACTTCGAGCATGAGGCACTCGCCTACGGGGTCATCGAAGCCGCGATCCGTCACGAGGGCTTCCCGCGCGAACCGCTCGGCGGCATCCAGATCACGCTCGACGAACGCGGCGAGCCCGAGCGACCACAGCGCGTGCGCGCGCATCCAGCTCTCGCCCACGGACTCGGCATACGAGAGCGCGTCCCTGGCGGCACGGTCCGCCCCGGGCTCGCGGAGATGGCTGAGCGCCGTGGTCAGCTGGAACTGGGCGAGGAGCGCCTCTTCGGGATGATCGCACTCCCGAGCGGCACGGATGGATGCCTCGAACTCGCCCACGGCATCCTGCGGCCGACCGGAGAACATCGCATGCGTCCCGCGCCAGCGGTGGATCTCGACGCGCATCGTGGCGGCTCCGTCCGCCGTGAACGAGGCGCCCGGCAACTGGCCGTCCGCCTCGTCGAGTCGCGCCGCCGCTTCGTCGAGATCGCCCTGCAGCAGGCACAGCCAGGCCGCGTTGATGAGAGCGGGAACGCGGTGCGCCGCCGATCCTCCCGGCAGGGTGAGTACGCGCGTCGCCCAGCCGCGTCCCTCGGGGAGGAACCCGCCGACCGCCCAGTGGTAGCGCAGGTCGGAGAACAGGGCGAGGGCGGCGTCGGTGTCGATCGCGGTGGCCATGGTGAGAGCCGACTGCAGCTCGGCCCGGTCCGCGCGCAGTTGCGCGAGGACGGCGGTCTGGCGTGGCCCGTACCAATCGACGCGGGAACTCGCGGCGAGGGCGGCGAAGTGGTCGAGGTGACGGCGGGTCAGCGAGGGCGACCGCCCCTCCTCCTCGGCGCGCTCCCTCCCGTAGCCGCGGATCGTCTCGAGCATCCGGAACCGACCAGTCTCGTGATCCGCCTCGACGACGGACTGCGCGACGAGGTCGTCGAGGGGATCGACGATGGCGTCGATGGTGTACCCGCCGACTGCGGCAGCGGCCCCGAGATCGAACGTGCCGGAGAACACCGCGAGCCCGCACCAGAGCTCGCGCTGTTCGGGCGAGCACAGCTCGTAGCTCCAGTCGACCACCGCACGGAGGGTGCGCTGGCGCCCGACGGTGCTGCGGGAGCCGCCGCGCAGGAGAGTGAACCGGGAGGACAGCCCGCTCGCGAGCTCCGCGATCGAGAGCGTCCGCAGCCGTGTCGCCGCGAGCTCGATCGCGAGCGGCAGCCCGTCGAGGGATCGGCACAGGTCGGCCGCGGCTTCCGCGTCCGCCACCCCGAGTTCGAAGGCGGCGTCGGCGGCACGCGCTCGGGCGACCAGGAGCGACACCGCCTCGGACCGCCCGTCCGAGGGGGCCACCATCGACAGCGGAGGCACCGGGTAGACCAGTTCGCCGTCGAGCTCGAGTGGGCGACGGCTCGTAGCGAGCACCGTGAGCTGCGGGAGAGCGAGCAGCAGTTCGTCGATGAACGACGCGGCGGCATCGATGATCTGCTCGCAGTTGTCGACGACGAGGATCGCGGGCGTGCTGCGGAGCGCGTCGACGATGACTTCGAGCGGATCGCGCGCCGACTGGTCGGCGAGCGGAAGGGCGCGCACCACCGCGAGGGGAAGACGCAGCGGGTCCTGCACGGACTCGAGTGGGACGAACCAGCAGTCGATGCCCTCGCGCTCCGCATAGCTGTTCGCCACGCGCATCGCGAGCCGGGTCTTGCCGGTACCGCCGACGCCCGTCAGCGTGACCAGAGAAGACGCATCGAGGAGAGATTCGAGAGCCTCCAGCTCGCGATGGCGACCGACGAACGCGCTTCGCGGCTCTCTGATCATCACGACTCCAGGCGTCCTCGCCCACCACGGGCGCAGGTGCACTCGGGCGGGTCGATTATCGCAGTGTTTCCGGGGCCCGTTCCGGGTATCAGACGACCGTCGCCGTCTGGCGACACTCGACGGCGGAACGAATGACACACGCAAGTCCATGGGACGTTCGGCCTGCCCCCGTCACGTGTCACGTTGTCGACTGGATCGAGACGGACCGACGATCTGCGGCGATCTCTCGAGCAGACGGCGGATAGCGGGGGGAACGGAACATGACTCATACGGTTGACCGCACGAACGTCGAACATCGTGGCCGTGTCCATCTGCGCACCGGGCTGCTGCGGTCACTCGTGTTCTGGGCGCTGGTCGTCGTCACCGGGTTCAACGCGCTCTCGGCGATCGCCGGGGGGATCGCGGTCTTCGTCACGGACGGCCTGGGAATGCCCATGTCGTTTCTCGCGTCGGGACCGTTCACGTCATTCACATGGCCGGCGGTGATCCTGGCGGTGGTCGTCGGCGGCAGCCAGGTTCTCGCGGGCGGGCTGCTGCTCGCTCGCCGAGAAGCGTCCCTGCTGTGGGCTGCAGTCGCCGGATTCGTCATGCTCATCTGGATCTTCGTGGAGACCATCATGATCGGCGGGGGTTCGTTCCTGCAGGTCCTCTACTTCGCGACAGGAGGGGTTCAGATCATCCTCGTCCTGGCCCTGCTCGGCGTCGTCGCGTGGCTGCCCCGTCAGCCGTTGCGCGCCGCCCCGACCGTACCGTGACATGGTCTCTCCCGACGATCCGATGGTGCCGCCCGCCGGCATGTCAGCAGCGGGTGTGGCAGCCGAGAGCTCAATGAGCCCCAGTGGGCGGCTGCTCACGGTCGCGCTCACGATGCGGCTGGTCCTGTTCGCGGTCTTTCAAGCGATCGTCGCCGTGGTTCTGTTCGCCGGTGGTGTTCCCGAGCCGTGGTCGGCGTCGGCGGCTTGGTGGCCGCTCACCGCAACGGCGACGAGTGTGGTGACGTTCGTCTTCCTGCGGTGGCGGGCCAGGGTGGAGGGCTTCTCGCTGACCGCGTTCTATCGACCGGTGCGCCCAGGGGTTGCGAAAGACGTCCTGCTCGCCCTCGCCGTCGCGTTCGTCGGAGGAGGCATCGCCGTCGGTGCCAGCATCCTTCTGGCACCGATCTTCTTCACCGAGCCGACCACCGCGAATGCGCTCCTGATCCAGCCGTTGCCCACGTGGGCGGCGGTGCTGGCGGTTGCCTTGTTCCCGGTGTCGGTCGCCCTCACCGAACTCCCGCTCTACTTCGGATATGTCCAGCGCAGGCTCGGTGCGCGGACGGGCTCGGCCGCGGCAGCCGTCCTCATCCCGGCGGTGTTCCTCTCCCTCCAGCACGCCACGCTGCCGCTGATCTTCGACCTGTCGTTCATCGGATGGCGGGCATCGATGTTCCTCGGGTTCGCGTTGGTGCTGGCGTGGTCGCTCTGGAAACGACCCCGCCTGATGCCGTACCTGATCGTCGTGCACTTCCTCCTCGACCTGCAGGCGGCCATCTCCATCCTGCAGATCTCCGGATGACGCGCTGACGGCGAGAGAAGATCCGCACCTTCGGGCGGCTGCGCCGCGCCTGGCGGACGGCCGCTCACGGCATCCGGATCGACTCCGTCAGAACGCGTCCGTCGGCGCCGGACGGTCCATCGAACCCGAGCAGCGCGGCGATCGTCGGAGCGATGTCGATGTGACGCGGGTCGTGGGGCGCGGCGTGAGGACGCACACCCGCTCCCGCCAGCACCAGCGGCACCTCCATGACGCGCGTCATGCCGTGGACGCCGGCGGGATCAGCGGGCGCCGCGCCGAGGCTCCATCCCTCCGCCGGCTCGATGATGAGCTCGCCGTAGTTCGGGGACATGTGCATGGCCTGCTGCTCCTGCTTGTCGTAGACGGCAGCGACGTGGGGAAGCGCGGTGACCGCGGCCTCGATCGCCCCGGCAGCCGCGGGGTCGTCCGCGGCGTCGCCCACGAGGTGCAGCGAGCCGACGCCGCCGACGACGATGACCGCGTCCGTTCCGGGCTGCGGTGACTGCCCGGCAGAGAGCATCTCGGCGTCGTATCCCGCCGCGGAGATCGCCGCGAGCAGCTCGTCGCGCATGCCATCGGTGAACGTCTCCATACCGTGGTCTCCGGTCACCACGAACGCGGTGCGACCGTAGATGCCGGCGTCCTTCGTCGCCTGCACCAGCCGCCCGATCTGCACGTCGATGTCGGCCAGGGCGGCCGCCATCCCCTCGGCCTGATCGCCCTCGGCATGCCCGAGCGCGTCCAGCCGATCGCAGTAGACCGCGATCAGGTCGGGCACGCCCGGCGTCTGCACCGCCGTGCCGCTGCTCATCACCGGCTGGCCGCTGATGACGGCGACCGCGTCGTCGGTGCGACGGGCGCAGTCCCCGCCCGGCTGCGTGTAGAGGCCCTCGGGGTCGCCGAAGGTGACCCCGTAGTTCTGCACGATGAACCACTGGGCCGACATCACGGTGCCGCCCTGGTCACGGATCGCCTGGGCGATGGTGGGGACGGCGAGATCGCGCTGCTGACCGCGCGCTGTCCCTGTCGACGCGTCGAACCAGTAGGCGGTGTTGCGGTGCGTCTCGGGCCACGCGCCTGTCGCCACCGACGACCACGACGGATTCGTGATGGAGCTCATGACGCCCGTTGAGACGCTCAGGCTTCCCCGCCCTGCTAGTGCGCTCAGGTTCGGAAGCTCGGCGTCGTCGAGATAGTCGATGTCGAAGCCGTCCAGGGCGATGAACACGACGTGCTCGGCCGGGACGGAGGCGCCGGGTCTGTCACCCGCCTCGGCTGCCGGAGCCGGGTGGCCGCCCGCGGCGGCGGCGGCGGGCGCGGCGACGCCGAGCGTCACGGCGACGAGGCCGGCGGCGGCAAGGGCGGACAGGCGGCGGATCTGCTTCGAAGGTCGCATCGTCAACTCTCTCTCACGGTTCACACGGGTGCACCCGGGGCCTTGCCCCGGCCCTCCCGACGCTGGCCGTGCCGTCGGATGCGAGCAACACTTCGGCGATGTCGTGCAAGGAATCGGCCATCGGGTCAGCGCACGTGCGTGATTCCGCAAGGTGGTGGCGGCAGAGGCCGACGCGACGCGGCGCCGTCGCACGGTCCGCATCGCCGGTTTCTTGCGCCACCGTCCCCGCGGATGTCGATCCCTCGCATTTCGCGCGACGGCGCTCGGTGCCGTCGGCCGCCGGCCGGTTGGGTACTGGTCAGGACGCCCGACGACCGGAGGAGCGAGGATGACGGACCAGACGAACAGCAGCGGGCACGGCGAGACGGCTCTCAGCCGGCGCGGATTCCTCGGGCTCTCGGCGATCGGGCTCGGGGTCGGGCTGGGCGGCGCGGCCTGGGGGCCGTGGCCGGGCGCCGCGGTGGGGGCGCCACGCGCGGCGGATGCGGGCGAGCTCCGCTTCGTCGTGCTCACCGACACCCATGCGAACGACGAGGAGATCGTGCGGCTGGACAACCTGCGGCGTGTCTTCGCCGCCGTCGAGGCCGAGCAGCCCCAGTTCGTGCTGCACTGCGGCGACATCACGGACTACGGCAGCGACGCCGAGTTCGGCGCCTATCGCGACGCCATTCCGCCGGGTCTGTGGGACCGGCTGCGTCACGCGCCGGGCAACCATGAGATCCGCTGGGATACGAGCGCCCGCGAGCGCTTCCAGCGGTGGTTCGGTCCGACCAGCTACAGCTTCGATGCCGGCGGTGTGCACTTCGTCGCCCTGGATCCGACGCAGGCGCTGCAGGAGCCCGGACTGTTCGGCGATGATCTCGCTGCCTTGCGGGATGATCTGAGCGCCGCTCGCGGCATCCCTTCCGTGATGTTCCTGCACTACCCGATCGCCGGCCGCAACTACTTCGTGAACGACACCGACGAGCTGCTGCGCACCATCGCGCCGTTCGATGTGCGCGGCATCTTCGCGGGGCACATCCATCGCAGCGAGATCGACCGATTCAACGGGCTCACGCAGGTCGCCTCGGTGGCCACGCGCAGCGGACCCTTCTACCTGCGCGTCACGGCGCGCGATTCGCCGCAGGGCCGGGTGCTGGCCGTCGAGCAGGTGTCGCTGGGCGCGACGGATGCCGACGCCCCGACGGTCGCCCCGCTCACCGAGATCCCGCTCGAGGCGCCGCCCGGCGGTGCGGAGCCGATCCGCTCCGGAGTGCGTGTGCGCGAGGGCGCGATCGACCTCACGGCCGTCGCCGGGCGTGACGCGGTCGCCGTCGACGTGCGCGTGCACCCTCAGTCCGTCTTCGGCACCGTCGACGACGGGGTGTGGACCGCGCTCGCGGCGCGAGGCTCGTCGTGGCACGGGTCGCTGGATGCGAGCATGCTGGCTCCGGGCGCACATCGCGTGCAGCTGCGCGCCACCGACGGCGCAGGGGTGCGCCGCCACGACACCGTCCAGGTCGCCATCGATCGGCCCAGCGGTGCCCGAGCGGCCTGGGAGCTCGCCGTCGGCGGACAGCTCCAGGGTGCGCTTGCGGCCTTCGGCGGAACGGTCGTCGCCGGGTCGACCTCCGGACGGGTCGTGGCTGTGGACGTGGCCGGAGCTTCTGCGCACCGACGACGCTGGACGCGCGACCTCGGACCGATGCATCGGGGTGCGGCGTTCACGACCGACGGCAGCCTCGTCTGCCTGCCCGGCGCCGACCACCGACTCACGGCCCTGGATGCACGGACCGGCGCCGTCCAGTGGACGAGCACCTTCGACAAGCCCGTGATGTCCACGCCGGCCGTGGTGCGGTCCACCGCTTCCGGTGCCGATCGCGTCCTCGTCGCAGCCGAGGACCGGCTGCGGTGCCTCGATGTGACAGGGGCGACGCTGTGGGAAGCGGACGTGCCGGTGCGCACGGCGGGGCGGGCCGCGTCGGATGGAGTGCGGGTGTACGTCGGCGCGGGCGACGGGCGCGGGTACGCGTACGACCTCGCGACGGGAGCGCAGCTGTGGTCGTTCCTCACCAATGAACGGCCCGACGCCTATCGTCAGCTCATCTACGGGCCGTGGGACGACTGGGTGGAGGTGCTGCCGGGAGGTGCGGTGCTCTTCAGCACGGTCACCGACGCCATCGCGGTCGACCCCGCGACCGGGGCGGAGTTGTGGCGGGTGCCGGGTAGCCACATGTTCGCGCCGGCCCTGACGCTCGGCGACGGCAGCCTCCTGCTCACCACCGAGTGGGGTGTGGTGTCGGTGGTCGATCCCGCGTCGGGCGGCACGCGGTGGAGCGCTCAGGCGGTGCCGAGGGTGGTCAACGCCGGGCCGGTCATCGATCCCCGCACCGGCACGATGTGGCTCGTCTCGGTCGGCGGGCTGCTGGCTGCGATCGACCCCGTGAAGGCAGCAGTGGTGGTCGATCGGCAGCTGTTCACTGCGAACACCTTCTCGACCCCGGTCATCGTCGGCGGACAGCTCGTGGTCGCGGCGCAGGATGGGGTGCTGCGCGGGCTGACGATCTGAGGTCGTCCCGGCCGGCCACCGCTGGACGCTGTCACGCGGCGGTCACCGGGCGGATGCGAGCTCCCGCGCGCGCCCGGCCCGCTTCAGCGAGTGCAGTGCCACCGCGACATCGGCGTGCTGGAGCCCGGGCAGGCCGCCGATCGTGTCGGAGATGAAGCCGTACAGGGCCGCGTCCGACGCGATGGCGACCTCGCCGCACAGGTTCCGATCACCGGTGGTCGCGGCGATCATGAGCGTGGCAGGATGCTCCGCCAGCAGCTCGCCCGCTCGGCTCAGCTGCGTCGGGTTCACGCTCAGGGCGACGAACGCGTTCACCGGCAGCCCGATGCGCTCGGGCTCGACGACGGCCCGCATCCGCAGCGCGCCCGAGGCCATCATCGACTCGGCCCGCCGTCGCACCGTCACCGGGCTCGCCTCGCACACCTCACCGAGCCGCTGCCATCCCACCCGGCCGTCCTCCGACAACGCGGCCGCGATGCGTTCGTCGAGGGCGTCCGTCTTGACGCGTCGATCCGGAAGGGGATCGGTCCACGGGTCGAGGCGCTGAGATCGCAGCTGCTGAACGATGTCGGCGGGCAGCAGCTCCGGCAGCCAGCTGTGCGGGGTCGCGAACCGCCGGATGACCTGATTGCTCCACACGGCCATCACGCCGTCGAGCGCCGGGAGCTGCTCGAGGGTGAGCGCCAGGAGGTGATCGTTGGAGGTGTAGCTGATCTCGGCGATGCAGTCCACGCTGCCGGTGACGAGCTTCACGGACCCGCACTCCGGCCACGTCGCGAGGCGCTGCGCGGAGCGGTGCGCCGACCCCGGGCGGCAGCGCAGCCGCACGAACAATGAGCGCGACCGCCCCGTCGCCTCGCCGTCGAGCACACCGGTGACGCGCACGGTGCCATCCCGCACGAGACGGGCTACGCGTCGGGACACCGTGGCCTCGGAGGTGAAGACGGCCTCGCTGATCTGCGCATTGCTCGCGCGAGGGCAGGCGAGGAGCGCGCCGGTGATGCGTCGGTCGAGATCGTCCACGATGTGCACCTTACGTTTCAGAGGTAGCGTCTGTAGGGGTGCTTTCTTGCATTCTGTCACTGCATCTCATCGACATTGCTCGTTCGGCGGAAAGATCGCACCATCGGCGCAGCATGGACACGGCGCCTCGCCCCATTCCGGCGCTCGTCGCCAAGACAAGAGGAGTGATGCACATGACCCGGATCCGAGCACAACGGCTCGCAGCTCCGCTCGCGGTGGTGGCAGCGTTCGGCCTCCTGGCCGGCTGCTCCGCCGGCACAGATGACACCGGCTCCGAGGGGGACGGCGGCAGCGTGGTCTTCTGGACGCCCCAGGCGACCCCCGAGCGCCTCGCCGCTCAGGAGGCGGTCGCCGCCGCATTCACGGAGGAGACCGGAATCGAGGTCGAGGTCGTGCCCATGGCCGCCGCCGATCAGGACCAGGCGCTCGTCACCGGATCGGCGACCGGTGACGTCCCCGACGTCATCCTGCATTCGTCGAGCCAGACCGGCGCGTGGACGTCGCAGGGTCTGCTGGATGCGGAGGCGGCCGCCGCCACGGTCGACGCGCTCGGCGTGGAGACTTTCAACGAGCACGCGATCGAGGCCGTGACGATCGACGATCAGATCGCCGCCGTCCCCAGCGACGGCTGGACGCACCTCATCGCCTACCGCAGCGACCTGCTGGAGCAGGCGGGCGTCGATGTCCCGACGAATGTCGAGGAGCTCGCGGATGCCGCGACCGCCGTCAAGGAGAATCTCGGGATCACCGGCCTCGCGTTCGGCACGCAGGCCGGCACCGCCTCGGCGACCGAGGGCATCCAGTCGATCTTCCAGAGCGCCGGGTGCGAGCTGGTCGTCGACGGCGAGGTGACGATCGACTCGGATGCGTGCACCGACGCGGCCGAGCAGTTCCTGAGGCTGCGTGACTCCTCGGTGGCCGGCGATTTCGATGTCACCAGCGCTCGCGCCGCGTACATGAACGGCGATGCCGCGATGCTGCTGTTCTCCACGCACATCCTGGACGAGCTGGCGGGCCTCGACGAGGCGACGCCGGCGACGTGCCCGGAGTGCGCGGATCAGCCGACGTTCCTCGCCGACAACACCGAGTTCGTGACCGTGCTCGGTGAGGACGACCCGGCGCAGTACGGTGCCATCCTTGGCTACGGGATCCCCGCGGGTGCCGATACCGACGCCGCGCAGCAGTACATCGAGTACGTGATGAGCACCGGCTACGTCGACACGCTCGCCGTCGCGACGGAAGGCCGCATCCCGCTGCGCAACGGCTCCGCAGACGACCCGACGGAGTTCATCGAGGCGTGGGGCGGACTGGGCATCGGCCCGGGGCAGGAGATGACATCCGTCGAGCTGTACGGTGAGGAGTTCGTGGGCGAGATCCGCGACGGCATCAATTCCGTCTACCTGTGGGGCATGGGAACGCCTGACGCGACCCTCGCCGGCCTGGTGTCCAGCCAGGGCGTGCTGTCCGGACAGATCGAGCAGCTCTACAACGGGGTGCCCGCCGCCGAGGTGACAGCAGCCATGAAGGCGGCCGTCGAGGAGGTACAGGCGGGCTTGTGAGTACCGGAGCCATCCGCCACCGCTGGGGGCGGCCACGCAGCCGCTCCCAGCGGGACAACCGCAACGGCCTGCTCCTGACCGCTCCGACCTTCGTCGTCATCCTCCTCGCTTCGATCCTGCCGCTGGCGCTGGTCGTGGTCTTCGCCTTCAGCGAGATCCGCCTCGTCGACATCCCGAAGCTGGGCACGGAGCCGATCGAATGGTCTCTCGAGAACTTCCAGCGTGCGCTGGGCAATCCGGCCTTCTGGCGGGCGCTGGGAACGACGGTGCTCTACGCCTCGCTCACCATGATCGGGTCGGTGGGGCTGGGCCTCGTGCTGGCACTGGCGCTGCGGCGGCCGTTCCGCGGTCGCGGGCTGGTGCGGGCGCTCGTGCTCGTGCCCTACGTCCTGCCCGTGATCGCCGCGGTCACGATCTGGCAGACGATGCTCAACCCGCAGTACGGCGTGGTCAACGCATTCGGCCGCGAGGTCCTCGGGTGGGAGAGTTCCATCGGGTTCCTGAACACCTCCACGACCGAGATATGGGGCATCCCGATCCCGTTGTCGCTCCTGGTGGTCGTGGCGTTCGAGATCTGGACCTCCGCCCCGCTGTCCTTCCTGTTCATCACGGCACGGCTGCAGGGCGTCTCGCCCAGTATCGAGGAGGCCGCGGCGCTGGACGGGGCGAACGGAATCCAGATCACCGGTCGCATCGTGTTGCCGCAGCTGAAGGGGGTCATCCTGCTGCTCTGCCTGCTCCGGTTCATCTGGACCTTTCAGAGCTTCAGCGAGATCTACCTCCTCACCGAAGGTGCGGGCGGCACGCAGGTCATGGCGCTCAAGGTCTACACCGAGCTCGTCACCCGAGCCGACATCGGCAGCGCAGCCGCGTACGGCCTGCTGATGTCGGTCGTGCTCATCTCGTTGCTGGCCGTCTACGTGGCGCTCTCGCGCAGAAAGGTCGACCTCGAATGACCCGCCGCCGATCCCCGATGGCGCCGCATCCCCTGGCCAATGCAGGTCGCGTCGCGATCATCGCGCTCGCTCTGATCTTCGCGCTCGGTCCCGTCCTGTACGGCGTCGTGCTGTCGGTGCGCCCCTTCTCGTCGATCGTCCAGGCGCCGCTGGACCTGATCCCGACGCTGGACGAGCTCGACTTCTCGGGGTACACGACCGCGATGCTCGATCCGGCCCAGGGCGGCTTCGGGCTCGGGCGATTCGTGATCAACTCGCTCCTGGTCGCCGCGGGCACCGTCGTGCTGGCGATCCTGGTGTCGATCCTCGGCGCATACGCCGCAGCGCGGCTGCGCTATCGCGGTCGTGGCGCCGTGAACGGGATCATCCTCGGCGTCTACCTCTTCCCGGGGATCGTCCTGTCGGTGCCGCTGTTCGTCCTCCTCGCGAAGGCGGGACTGACCGGTTCGCTCATCGGGCTGTTCCTCGTCTACGTCGCCGCCACCGTCCCGGTGGCGATCTACATGCTGCGCAACTACTTCCAGGCCCTGCCCGAGAGCGTCGAGGAAGCGGCGATCGTCGACGGCGCCTCGCTGCCGCAGATGCTCCGCAGCGTCGTGCTCCCGATCGCGCTGCCGGGCGTGGTGGCGACCGCCATCTACGTGTTCATGATCGCGTGGAACGAGTACTTCTACGCGCTGCTGTTCCTGGTCCAGGACCGTGACCTCTGGACGGCGCCCCTGGGCATCTCGCAGCTGGCCGATTTCAACGTGCCGGTGACGGTGCTGCTGGCCGGCTCCCTCGCCGTCACCGCCCCGGTCATCGTGCTGTTCTTCGTCGCCCAGCGCTATCTGGTCGAGGGCCTGACGGCGGGAGCGGAGAAATGACGCGGGCCCAGCGCATCGTGGTGATCGGCGCGGGAGGGCGAGGTCGTGACGCCTACGGGCGGTGGATCGTCGAGCACCCGGAGCGGGCGCACCTGATCGCCGTGTCCGACGTGTCCGCCCCCCGCAGGGAGGCGCTCGCTGCGGAGGCCGGCGGCGCGGCCCAGTACGGCGACTGGCGGGACGTCGTGGCCGACCTGCACGCGCTCCGTGCCGACGGCGTGGTCATCGCCGTCCCGGATGCCCTGCACGTCGACGTCGCCATCGCGGTGGCGGATGCGGGCGTGCCGTTCCTGCTCGAGAAGCCGGCGGCGCCGAGCCTGCCCGAGCTCGAGCGGCTGGCCCGGCACGCCGCCGTGGCGTCATCGCGGCTGGCTGTCGGTCACGTGCTGCGGTTCACACCGTTCTGGCGCACCGTCAAACGCATCGTGGACTCCGGCGCGATCGGCCGGCCGATGACGTTGGAGGTGCGCGAGAACATCGGCTTCTGGCACTTCGCGCACTCGTACGTGCGCGGCAACTGGCGCAGCGCCGAGCACGCCGGCGCGATGGTGCTGACCAAGACCTCTCACGACCTCGACCTCATCCGCTGGATCGCGGGCGCTCCGCCCGAGAGCGTGTACAGCATCGGCGAGCTGTCGTGGTTCCGCGAAGAGAACGCTCCGCCCGGTGCCCCGCGCTTCTGCCTCGACGGATGCCCTGTCGCCGACAGCTGCCCGTTCTTCGCACCGCGGTACTACGTCGACGCGCTCGCCGAGGTCTCGGGGCACCCCGTCCATCTGCTCGGCGCCGACACGTCACCGTCCGGTCGCCTGGCGGCTCTGCGCACCGGCGATTACGGTCGCTGCGTGTACCGCAGCGACAACGACGTGGCCGATCACCAGCAGACGACAATGATGTTCCCCGGAGGGCTGACCGCAACGCTCACCGCGTCCGCGTTCACCGCGGAGAACACGCGCAACGTCGCGATCACCGGCTCCGCGGGCCAGCTGACGGGCCACATGGAGAGCGGTGAAGTCGTCGTCGACCTGTTCTCGCCGACCGCCACGCTTCCGGACGATCTTTCTCCGGCCGCGCACGAACTGCAGCTCAAGCCGCCGATGGGCCACGAACGACACACGCTGCGCGTCGTCATGCCCAATGCCGATCTCGGCGACCACGCGGGTCACGCCGGTGGTGACGCGGGGCTCATGGCGGAGTTCGTCGACGCCCTCGGCGCCGGAACCGTCGGCGAGGGTGAGCTCTCGTTCGCGACCGCGCTCGACAGCCACCTCATGGCTTTCGCCGCCGAGGAATCCCGCCTCACGGGGCGTCCGATCGACTTCGCCGCATGGTCGTCGAGCCTCAGTCTCCTTCAGAACGCAGAAGGAGACCTTTCGTCATGACCGAGCCGCACTTCGCAGCGTCCCTGCGGAGGCTGATCGAGCGAGTGGGCGGCGACGCGTCGCGCGTGCAGGTCGCGCTGCTGCCGGTGGGGGAGACGGATGCCGCGGCCGCCGCCTCCTTCGAGGCGCACGACGGCGTCCTCACCCTGCGCGGAACCGACCTCGTCGCGACGGCGAGCGCGTTCGCCCGCTATCTGCAATCGCACGGACAGCGCATCACATGGGAGTCTCCCGCGATCGCACCCGCGTGGACGGTGTGGCCCGACTCGCCCGAGACGGCGCAGACGACGGGGTTCGGCATCCGCTATCACTTGAACGTCGTGACACACGGCTACTCGACCGCGTACTGGGACTGGCCCCGCTGGGAGCGCGAGCTGGACTGGATGGCGCTGCACGGCGTCACCCACCCGCTCGTGCTCACGGCGTACGAGGTCGTCCTCTGCGAGGCGCTGCGGCGGTCGGGGGTGGACGCCGACGAGGCGCGCGCGTGGGTCGGCGGTGCCGCATCCATCCCGTGGATGTCGATGGGGGGCATGCACGATTTCGGAGGCCCCCTGCCGGCGATGTGGGCGGAGCGCCGTGTGGAACTCGCCCGGCGCATTCTCGTCCGCGTCGGTGAGCTGGGGATGACGCCCGTGCTGCCGGTCACGGGTGGGCATGTGCCGTCGTCGCTCGCCGGTGCGGATGCCGCCGAGATCCAGTGGCAGGGGTGGCGGACGCCGGTGCTCGAGCCCGGCTCTGCGGCCTACGCGCGGTTCGTGCGCACGTTCCTCGAGGCGCAGCGCGACCTGCTCGGCGACCCGGGCGCGCAGCCGTGGTTCGCCGTCGATCCGTACATCGAATCTCTGCCGCCCTCCGGAGAGCTGGACGAGCTGGCCCGGAGCGGCGCAGGGGTGCACGGGGCGCTGGCGTCGGTCCATCCTCAGGCGACGTGGCTGCTGCAGGGGTGGCCGTTCCACTACCACCGCGGATTCTGGTCGCCGGAGCGGATCGCGGCGTATCTGTCCGGCGTCCCCCGGGACCGGCTCGTGCTCATCGATCTCTGGGGCGAGCATGCCCCGATGTGGCGCGACGGCATGCACGGACGACGTTGGATCTGGACAGCCGTCCACAACTTCGGCGGGCGCTTCGCGCTCTTCGGGGATGTGCGCGGCCTGGTCGGCGACGTCGCGGAGCTGGCCGCGCTGCGGCCCGACGGACTGGAAGGCGTGGGTCTGGCTCCCGAGGCGATCGAGAACAACACGGTGTTCTACGAGGCGGCAGCCGATGCCGTCTGGCGTCCGATCGACGTCGACGAGTGGATCCCGGCGTTCGCGACGCAGCGGTACGGCGTCGACGACCCCGCGGCCCGGGAAGCCTGGCGGCTCCTCGCCGCGACGCTGTACGCTCCTGGCCGGACCCGCTCGATACCCTCGCCGGTGATCGCGCGCCCGTGGACGGAATCCGCGCCGTTCGCGACGCAGCGCCTGGCCGGAGAGGCGCTTCCCGCCGAGCCGACGCGCATGTCGGCCAACATCGATGCCGAGAACGACCCCGCCGTGCTCGGAGACCTGCCCGACATCGCGCATGCCGCGAGGCTGCTCATCGGGCTGGATGACCGCGCGGTCCACCGCGACGCACTCGAACGCGATGTCGTCGAGCTGACCGGGCACATCCTGGCGCAGCAGCTGAGACAGCACATCCGGGGCGTGCTCGCCGGGTACGCGGCCCGTGACGCTCATGCCCTGCGCGCGCACGCCGACCGGCTGCAGGGGGATCTGATCGCCCTCGACGACCTCGTCGCCACCCGCCCGGAGTCCCGCGTGTCGACCTGGATCGCCGCGGCCCGCTCGTGGGGCGACAGCTCCCGCGAAGCCGACATCATGGAGCGCGACGCACGCAGCCTGGTGTCGGTGTGGGGCCACCAGTCGAGCGGCCTGCACGACTACTCCGGCCGCCACTGGTCAGGTCTCGTGCGAGACCTGTATCTGCCGCGCTGGGCGGCGTGGACCGACTGGCTCGCCGACGCCGTCGAGGGCGGAACTCCGCCCGACGACACGGTGCTGCAGCGGCAGATCGTGCGGATCGAGGAGTCATGGCGCACCACGACCGGCAGTGAGGACGAGTCCTCGGCCGCCCCGCTCGCGATCGCGGCGGCGACGCTGGACCGGCTCGGCGTCTGAGCGCGGTGGGCGGGGTTTCACATGCACTGTCGCCGACAGCTGAGAAGGCCCGCGAGTTCGGCATGATCACGAGAAGGCCGGGACTTCCTTCATTTGCGCGAGTTCGCCGGGCGGCACTCCCTGTCAGTTCAAACCCCATGCCTCTCTGGGTGGGGTCCCCGTCCCCGGCTCGGCTCACCGAGCCCTAGGTGGCGCGACGGACTCGCGCCACACGACCTTCTGCAGGGCGTCGTCCTGCGTGGGCGGCTCAGTTCCACGGATGGCGGCGAGAAGGCGCTGCATCGAGTGGGCGCCGAGGCGCTGGCGATCCTGGAACACGGTCGTGAGCGAGGGGATGAAGTGGGCGCTCATGGTGAGATCGTCCCAGCCGGTCACGCTCACATCCCCGGGAACCGTCCACCCGCGTGTGATCGCGCCGCGGATTGCTCCGGCGGCGAGGACGTCGTTGGCTGCGATGACCGCCAGCGGCGGTGTGTCGTCGGGAAGCGCCTGAACACACTCGTTCGCCGTCGCGCCGCTCCAGTTCCCGCCGACGACCCCGAGAGATTCGACGCCGAGTCGATCGACCGTCGCAAGGTACGCGTCTCGGCGTGCCACCGCGGCCGGGTAGTCGGGCGGTCCTGCGATGTGCAGGAACCTGCGGTGCCCCATCTCCGCGAGTCTCTCCATCATCTCGGCGACGGGGCGGGCATCGCTGAAGGCGCCGGTGGCGTGCATGTTCTCATCGAATTCGGAGAGCGAGAGAAGAACCGGCGCCGATTCCGTCGAGGTCTGGCGCGGCGCTCGCATCGGAGTGAATGAGAGGATGCCCTCGTACTCGCCTGACTCGACGACAGAGGCGAGGTCGTCCGCGCGCTCCTCGGGTGAGGACGACAGGCTGATCACCTCGACGACGTAGCCGGCGTCGCGGGCCGTCGATGCAGCCCCCTCGAGGACCGGGAACAGGTTCAGGCCGGAGACGGGGATGACGACCGCCAGCCGTCCTGTCCGCTGGGTCCGCATGGAACGCGCGGCCAGGTTCGGGCGGTAGTTGAGCTCCGCGGCCGCCGCGAGCACGCGCTCCCGCGTCGCGGCCGAGATGCCGCTGCGTCCCGTGAAGACGAACGACACCGTCGACTGCGAGACGCCCGCGTGACGGGCGACATCGTGACTGGTCGGGCGTCTGCCCATGCCTTCATACCCCATCTCCGACATCCTGCCCGGAAAAAGTACTTGACCGTGCGGACGTGTCCTCCATACTATCTACTACGTCTTAGTAATACGTAGTAAGAACTTGCGAGGAAGCAATGCTCAGAATCGGAATCATCGGCACCGGCAGTATCGCGAGCGCCCACATCAGTGGGTATCTGGCGTTCCCCGGGCAGTGCGAGATCGTCGCGCTCGCCGATGTCATGCCGGGCAAGGCGGCCGCGAAAGCGGAGGTGTTCGGCCTGACGGGCGCGGTCGGCTATGACGACCCGCTGCGGATGATCGCGGAGGCACGCCTCGACCTCGTGAGCATTGCGACGCCGCCCTCGTCGCATGCGCAGCTCTCGATCGCCGCGCTGGACGGGGGCGTGAACGTCCTCGTGGAGAAGCCGATGGCCCCCTCCCTCGAGGAGTGCGATGCGATGCTCGCCGCGCAGGAGCGTTCGGGCAAGGTGCTGTCCGTCGTCGCGCAGAATCGCTTCCGCGACGACCTCGCGACCCTCAAGAGCGTCGTCGATTCGGGGCTCCTCGGCTCGATCTCTCACGTGCGCGTGGACTCCGCCTGGTGGCGCGGCCTGCCGTACTACGACCTGTGGTGGCGCGGCACATGGGAGAAGGAAGGCGGAGGCAGCACCCTCAACCACGCCATTCACCACATCGACCTGCTCCTCTGGCTCCTGGGCAGCCCGACTGAGATCACGGCGATGCTCGCGAACGCGCAGCACGACAACAGCGAAGTCGAGGATCTCTCGGTGGCGGTGTTCCGATACGGGCGGGGCCTGGCGCAGCTGACGAGCTCGGTGGTGCATCACGGCGAAGAGCAGGAGATCGTCATCCAGGGCGAGAACGCCCGCGTCTCGCAGCCGTGGAAGGTCGTCGCCGATCGAGCCGACGGCGGAGGATTCCCGGCGAAGGGCGGTGATCCCGAGCTCGTCGCGGCCATCGAGGCCGTCGTCGCGGAGCGCGAGCCGCTGCGCCACCGCGGACACGAGGGCCAGATCGGCGACATGCTCGCCGCCATCCGCTACGGCAGTGCGCCGATCGCGGACGGGAGGGATGGCCGCAACGCGATCGAGGTCGTCACGGCGATCTACAAGGCGGGCATCGAGCGCACGTTCGTGTCGCTGCCTCTCAAGGCGGACGACCCCTACTACCGAGCGGGTCAGCTCGTCGCGCATGCGCCGCACTTCTCCGAGAAGCAGACCTCCCTTGTCGAGGCGGGCGCGTCATGAGCGCCTCGTCGTTTCCGGGCGGCACATCGCTGTCACACCTCGACATCTACGCGGATGCCGCCGCCGACGGCGTGTGCGGTGGAAGTCCGCACATGCACCTGGTCTCGACCGAGGCCTACGTCGTCGTCGAGGGGCGCGGCGCACTGCAGACGATCGACGGCGAGGGCTTCCACGAGACCGAGCTCGAAGCGGGATCGGTCGTGTGGTTCACGCCCGGCACGATCCACCGAGCCGTGAACCGCGGAGGGCTCAAGGTCATTGTGCTGATGAGCAACGCGGGCCTGCCCGAGGCCGGCGACGCGGTGATGACCTTCCCCGCCGACGTCGTGGCCGACCCCGACGCGTACGCGGCGGCCGCGTCGCTCGGGGAGGCGGAGAGTCGTGCGGAGCGCGCACCACGACGTCGCGATCTCGCGGTGGCGGGGTTCGGGGCCCTGCGCGACGCTGTCACCGCCGGTGATCGCGGGCCACTCGAGGACTTCTACGCGGCGGCCGGCGCACTCGTCGCGCGCCGCGCCTCCGCGTGGGGGCAGCTCGTGCGCGAGCGTCCGCTCGCCCAGGCCGAGCGGTCGTTCGCGCTCACGGAGGCGATCGCGCGCGGCGATGTCGCACACCTGCGCGATGCGCGGGTTCACGAGGCGCCTGCCCCCGCCGCCGACCGCGGCTACGGCATGTGCGGCCGTATCCGCGCCTACGACGTCACCGATCTTCAGGAGAGTCCCCGATGAACCACCCGTACACGTTCGATCCCCTCCCGCAGCCGGTCGTCGCGCCCGGTGAGTTCGTCTTCGCGGCCGTCGGCCTCGACCATGGGCACATCTTCGGCATGACCGACGGCCTCATCGCCGCCGGGGCGGTGGTGAAGTGGGTGTTCGATGAAGACGCAGACCGGGTCGCGAGGTTCACCGAGCGGTACCCGACTGCCCGCGTCGCATCGTCGGAGCAGGAGGTGCTCGATGATCCCGAGGTTCGCCTCATCGCGACAGCGGCCATCGCCTCGGAGCGTGCGCCGATCGGACTTCGCGCGATCGAGGCGGGCAAGGACGCCTTCGTCGACAAGGCGCCGCTGACCACGTTCGCTCAGCTCGAGGCCGTCCGTGAGGCCACGGCGCGCACCGGTCGCAAGTACGCGGTCTACTACGGCGAGCGCGTGCACTCCGAGGCTGCGATCCTCGCCGGCCAGCTCGTCGAGCGGGGCGCGATCGGCACGGTCCTGCAGGTCGTGTGCTTCGGCCCGCACCGCATCGGCGGTGGTCGGCCGGACTGGTTCTACGATCCCGAACAGTACGGCGGCATCCTCTGCGACATCGGCAGCCACAACTTCGAGCAGATGCTCTTCTACACCGGCGCGACCGACGGACGCGTGTCGACCTCGACGGTCGCGAACTACGCCCACTCCGACACCCCGGGGCTGCAGGACTTCGGCGATGCGCACGTCGTGCTCGACAACGGCACGACCGGCTACGTCCGCGTCGACTGGTTCACCCCCGACGGTCTGGGCGTGTTCGGCGACGGGCGCACGCTGCTGCTGGGGACCGACGGCTACATCGAGCTGCGCAAGTACATCGACATCACGACCGACAACGGCGGCGGCCAGGTCATCCTCGTCAACCAGGAAGGCCAGTACCGCTTCAATGCGAACGGCATGACCGGATTCCCCTACTTCGGGCAGCTCATCCGCGACTGCATCGACCGGACCGAGACCGCCATGACCCAGGCCCACGCACTCAAGGCCGCAGAGCTCAGCCTCCAGGCGCAGGGCGAAGCGCTCGTGCTCGCCCCGTAACAGTCCATTTGAACCACGACGATGTGGAGTTCTCATGACACAGTCCCTTGACCGACCCCTGTCGCTGGTGGGCGATCCGCCGCCGGCCAACGAGACACGGGTGATCACGACCGCACCGGCGAAGCGACGGCGCTTCCGAGGGGACCCCACGCCTCGCGCGAAGCAGTCCTGGCGTCGTGCTCTCGCCCGCGACTGGCGGCTCTACACCTTCCTCATCGCACCGCTGATCTTCCTGCTGGTCTTCAAATACGTCCCGATGCTGGGCAACATCATCGCCTTCCGTCGATTCCGGCCCGGAGGGTCGATCTTCGGAGACGAATGGGTGGGGTTCTATTACTTCGAGACGTTCATCTCGAACCAGCAGTTCTGGACGGTGTTCTGGAACACCGTGATCCTCGGAGCGCTCACGCTGCTGATCACGTTCCCGCTGCCGATCATCCTGGCTCTCATGCTCAACGAGCTGCGGTCGCGGCGCTTCAAGCGCATCGCGCAGACGATCTCCTACCTGCCGCACTTCATGTCGGTCGTCATCGTCGCGGGGCTCGTGCTCCAGCTGACGGCACTCAACGGAACCGTGAACCAAGTGGTCGAGGCCCTCGGCGCCGACCCCGTGCCGTTCATGCAGAGGCCCGAGTGGTTCCGTGCGATCTACGTGTCCTCCGAGGTCTGGCAGACCGTCGGCTGGGGCACGATCCTCTACCTCGCGGCGCTCACGACGATCGACGACCAGCTCTACGAGGCGGCGCGGATCGACGGCGCCAACCGGTGGCAGCAGACCTGGCACATCACGCTGCCCGGCATCCAGCCGACGATGATGGTGCTCCTCATCCTGAACATCGGCACGTTCATGTCCGTCGGATTCGAGAAGGTGCTGTTGCTGCAGAACCCGCTCATCTACTCCACGGCAGACGTCATCGCGACCTACCTGTACCGCGTCGGCATCCAGTCGGCCCAGTTCTCCTACGGCACCGCCATCGGGCTCTTCGAGGCTCTCATCGGCCTGGTGCTCGTGCTTGGCGCGAACGCCCTCTCCCGTCGAATGGTTGGAACCTCGCTATGGTGACCGAATCCCTGCCCCAGAAGCCGGACATCGCCCATGTCCGAAAGGAGACCGGAGTCATCCGGGACTCGCGCGGGACCCAGGTGTTCCGTGCCGTCAACGTGATCTGCCTGCTGCTGGTCTGCGCCGTCACGCTGTACCCGTTCGTCAACCTGATCGCGAAGGCGTTCTCTTCCGAGGGCTACATCGCCGCCGGTGAGGTCAACCTCATCCCGCGCGGGTTCAACCTCGACACCTTCCGCGTCGTGCTGAGCGATCAGCTGTTCTGGACGAACTACGCGAACACGTTCCTCTACACGATCGTCGGGACGATCATCGCCATGGCGATGACGACGACGTATGCGTACGCGCTCAGCAAGCCGTATCTCAAGGGGCGCGCATTCTTCATCGGCATCGCCGTCTTCACGATGTTCTTCGGCGGCGGGCTGATCCCGAACTACATCCTCATCGCCAACTACCTCGGCTGGCGCAACAGCATCTGGGCCATCGTCGTGCCGGGTGCCCTGAGCGTCTTCAACCTGCTCGTCATGAAGTCGTTCTTCGAGAACTTTCCGACGGATCTCGAAGAGGCGGCAGCGATCGACGGGCTGTCGACGTACGGCATCTTCTTCCGCATCGTGCTGCCGCTGTCCAAGGCGGTCATCGCGACGATGACCCTCTTCTATGCGGTGAGCCTCTGGAACTCGTGGTTCAGCGCGTTCCTCTTCATGGACGACAAGACGCAGTTCCCCGTGACGGTCTACCTGCGCAACCTCATCGCCGCGGCGACGGGAACGCAGGAGGCGACCGGCGGCGAAGCCGTCCAGATCGCGTCCAACATCCAGGCCGTGACGATGCTGCTCACGGTGCTTCCGATCATCTGCCTCTACCCCTTCATCCAGCGCTACTTCGTCTCGGGCGTGATGCTCGGGTCCGTCAAGGGCTGATGATGCGCCGCTCTCGTATCCCATCCCCGCCGAACGAAGACGTTCAAGAACAGGAGACAATCATGACCATCACCCGCAAGGCACTCGCGGGCTTCGCAGGCCTCGCCGTCTGCGCGGTCGCGCTCGCCGCGTGCTCGAACAGCCCGACCGACGAGGCCGTCGCGAATGACGGCGGAGCAACCATCGACGAGGCCCACTCTGTGGGGGCCATGGAGGACTTCGGCGTCGACGTCACCTTCCAGGCGACCGAGCCCGTCGATTTCTCGCTCATGTACCGCGACCATCCGAACTATCCGGTCAAGGACGACTGGTCGGTCTTCCAGCACCTCGCGGAGGACCAGAACGTCACCTTCTCGCGCACCGACATCCCGATGGCCGACTACGACCAGAAAAAGGCCCTGCTCATCGGCAGCGGCGAGGCGACCGACATCATCTCGTCGAGCTACGCGGGCAGCGAGACCCAGTTCGTGTCGGGCGGCGCGCTGCTGCCCGTCTCGGACTACTTCGACTACCTCCCGAACTTCTCGCAGAAGATCGAGGACTGGGGGCTCGAGGAAGATCTCGACAACCGCCGGCAGGCGGACGGGAAGATCTACCACCTCCCCGGCCTGCGCGAGGCGCCGGACGTGCAGTACTCCGTCGTGATCCGCGAGGACCTGTGGGAGAAGGCCGGGATCACCGAGGACCCGGCGACGTGGGACGAGTATCTCGAGCAGCTCGAGCAGGTCAAGGAGGCCAATCCCGAGATCGACTACGCGATGTCGGACCGCTGGACCGACTCGCAGCCCCTGGGCTCACTGCTCAACGTCATGGCCCCGAACTACGGCATCGCTGCCGGATGGGGGTATGCGAACACCTGGTACGACGAGGAGGCCGGGGAGTACGTCTTCACGGGGGCGACCGACGAGTACAAGGAGGTCGTCTCCTACGCCGCGGATCTGGTGGCGGCCGGGGTGCTCGACCCAGAGATCACGCAGAGCGACGACCAGGCGGTTCAGAAGTTCGTCTCCGGACGGTCGGCCGCCATCTCGGGGAACACGCAGGCCCTCGCCGAATACCGGACGAAGCTCGCGGACGCGGGCAATGGTGATGTGCAGATCCGCCTGATCTCGATTCCCGGGGGACCCGCTGGTTCCAACATGGCGAGCGGGCGCTTCACCTCGGGTCTCCTCATCGGCAGCGACGCGGCCGAGAAGCCGTACTTCAAGGCGCTGCTGCAGTTCATCGACTGGCTCTACTACTCCGACGAGGGACTCGAGTTCGCCCAGTGGGGCGTCGAGGGCGAGACCTTCACCCGTGAGGCGGATGGCACACGCACGCTCAACGAGGACATCGCCTGGAGCTCGATCAACGCGGGCGCACCGAAGCTGCTCAATGCCGACTTCGGCTACAGCAACGGCGTCTTCCTGCTCGCCAACGGGTCTTCCCGCGACCTCGTGATCTCGATGATGACCGACGAGATCGCGGCCTGGACCGAGGATCAGCTCGACGCGAAGGAACAGCTGCCGACCGCACCCGCTCCGCTTCTGAACGAGATCGAACTCGAGCAGACCTCGCTCCTGCAGACGCAGCTGACTGACGCGGTGCAGTCGGCGACCGCGTCGTTCATCACGGGTCAGCGATCCATCGACGACTGGGACGCGTACGTCAGCGAGATGGAGAGCCTCGGCGCGAGCCAGCTCATCGACACGATCAACACCGCGCTCGAGCGCGGCCGGAGCGAATCCACCGAGTGAGGCCCGGCGGGCCGGCTGCCTCACGCCGCCGGCCCGCCGGCCCGCCGTCCCGG
>NZ_JBJDRL010000032.1:0-49331 GCF_044987475.1 Microbacterium sp. ZW CA_36 | reverse complement strand
GCCCCGAGGCGCACGCCGGACTGCCGCCGGTGGGGTTGCGCGCGGCGAGCGCCTCGCGCAACCCCACCGGCGGCAGTCCGGCGTGCGCCTCGGGGCCCTGCCCGGCGAGGTCGGCCGAGAAGGTGGCCGCCCAGTCCGCGGCGGGCACGACGTGGCGGCGGATGGACTTGGGCAGCGACCGCAGCAGCGCCGTGATGAGCTCGTCGCGCATGCCCGGCACCTGCCAGTCGAACCCGTCCGGCCGCAGCTGGGCCAGCAGTGCGAGCGGCACGACCGCCGTCACGCCGTCGTCGGCGGCGCCCGGTTCGAAGCGATACGCGAGCGAGAGCACCTGGTCGCCCTGCGTCCACCGCGCCGGGAAGTCCCGCTCGTCGCCGCGGGACGCCTCGTCGACCAGGTCCGCCTCGGTCATGTCGAGCAGGCGGGGCGTGCGGACCGAGGCCTCCCGCCACCAGGCCTCGAAGGAGCGCGCGTCGAAGACGTCACGGGGGATCCGCGCGTCGTAGAAGCGGTAGACGGCCTCGTCGCCCACCAGGATGTCGCGGCGCCGCTCGCGCTCCTCGATCTTCTCGAGGCGGCGGCGCAGCTCGAGGTTGCGCCGCTCGAAGGCGGTCAGCCTCTTGTCGCCCTTCGACGAGCTCAGGGACCCAGGGGGGTCCCACTCGCCCTCGACCAGCGCGTGGCGCAGGAACAGCTCGCGCGCGAACGGCCGGTCGAACCGGGCGAGCTGCACGCGCCGCTTCGGCACGATCTCGAGCCCGAACAGCGTGACCTTCTCATACGCGGATGCCGCCCCCGACGCCTTAGACCAGTGCGGCTCGCTCAGCGACCGCTTGGCGAGGTCGCCCGCGAGCGGCTCGGCCCACTCCGGATCGATCGCCGCGACCGTGCGCGCGAACAGCCGGCTGGTCTCGACGACCTCGGCGGCCATCACCGCGCTCGGGCGCTTCTTCTTGAGGCCGGAGCCCGGGAAGATCGCGAAGCGCGTGCCGCGCGAGCCCACGTACTCGGCGCCGCGGCGCTGCTCGGCGCGCTCCGAGCGCTCGCCCGATCGGCCTCGTGACGCGGTGCTCGTCGTGCGCTCGTCGAGGATCCCGAGCTGCGACAGCAGGCCCGAGAGGATCGCTTTGTGGACCTCGTCGGCGTCGGCGGCGCCCGTTTCGTCTCGCTTCGCTCGCTCAACGACCGAGGAGCGGGGTGCGTTCACGAGGGTGCTCAGCTGCCGATGCACATCGGCCCACTCCCGCACGCGCACGTAGTTGAGGTACTCGGCGCGGCACAGCCGCCGGAACGCGCTCGAGCCGAGCTCGGACTGCTTCTCCCGCAGGTGGTTCCACAGGTTGAGGAGGCTGAGGAAGTCGCTGGACGGGTCGGTGAATCGCGCATGCAGGCGATCCGCCTCCTCCCGACGGTCCTCGGGCCGCTCCCGCACGTCCTGGATCGACAGCCCAGCGACGATCGCCAGCACGTCGCGCAGGACGCCGGTGCGGCGGGCCTCGACGAGCATGCGGGCGAAGCGCGGGTCGATCGGCAGCCGCGCGATCTCGCGCCCGAGGTCGGTGAGCGTCGGGTGGCGTCTCGTCTCGCTCGTTCCTGGCTCGCTCAACGACCGATCCGTCACGGCGCCGAGTTCGACGAGCAGGTCGAACGCCGCCTTCACCCCACGGGAGTCGGGTGGGGTGAGGAACGGGAACGACGAGATGTCGCCGAACCCGAGCGACAGCATCTGCAGGATCACCGAGGCCAGGCTCGTGCGCAGGATCTCGGGCTCGGTGAACTCGGGACGGGTGTCGAAGTCCTCCTCCGAGTAGAGCCGGATCGCGATGCCGTCGCTGGTGCGCCCCGCGCGGCCGGAGCGCTGCTGCGCGGATGCCTGCGACACGGCTTCGATGGGCAGGCGCTGCACCTTGCTGCGGTTGCTGTACCGCGAGATGCGGGCCGAACCGGTGTCGACGACATACCGGATGCCCGGCACCGTGAGGCTCGTCTCGGCCACGTTCGTCGCGAGGATCACGCGGCGACGGACGCCGGCGACATGCGACCTCTCGAAAACCCGGTGCTGCTCGGCCGCCGACAGCCGCCCGTACAGTGGCAGGACTTCGGTGGGCGCGGCATCCTTCGCGTACATCCCGCGCACGGCGTCCGCGGCGTCGCGGATCTCGGCCTCGCCGGGCAGGAACACCAGGACGTCGCCCGCGGGCTCCCGGTCGAGCTCGCGCAGCGCCGAGGTGATGCCGTCGACGTCGTCGGGCGTCTCGTCTCGCTCGTTCCTCGCTCGCTCGACGACCGGCGCCGGCGGACGGTAGCGGATCTCGACCGGGTAGGTGCGTCCCGATACCTCGATGATGGGCGCGGGCGTGCCGTCGGCCTTCGCGAAGTGCTCGGCGAAGCTCAGCGGGTCGATCGTCGCGCTGGTGATGACGACCTTGAGATCGGGGCGCTTCGGCAGGATCCGTCGCAGGTAGCCCAGCAGGAAGTCGACGTTGAGCGAGCGCTCGTGCGCCTCGTCGACGATGATCATGTCGTACCGGCGCAGCAGCCGGTCGCGGTGGATCTCGTTGAGCAGGATGCCGTCGGTCAGGAGCGCGATCCGCGTGTCCTCCGACACCTTGTCGGTGAATCTCACCTTGTAGCCGACGGTGGAGCCGAGGGGCACCTGGAGCTCCTCGGCGATGCGCTCGGCGATGGTCCGGGCCGCGATCCGGCGTGGCTGCGTGTGGGCGATGCGCGTGCGGCCCAGCTCCAGCGCGATCTTCGGCAGCTGCGTCGTCTTGCCGGAGCCGGTGGCGCCCGCGATGATGACGACCTGATGGTCGCGGATCGCGCGCGCGATCTCGTCCCGCGCGGCGCTGACGGGGAGCTCCGGTGGGTACGCGATGACGGGTTCGGGCACGGACATAGCCTTCGATCGTATCCCGTGTGGCGGCGTGCTCCGCCTGCAGGGTCGTCGGGTCGAGCCGCGCAGGGTCTTGATCGGCAAACAACTTTGCGGTACAAAGTTCTCATGACCACCTCGTCGCGCACTCTCGCGCCGCCGCCCCCGTCCGGGCGACGCTCCGATCGCGGCGCGCTCGCCTGGGGCATCGGGCTGCCGGCTCTGCGCGTGCTGCTCGTCGCCGCGGCCTGCACGCTCGCATGGCTGCTGCTGACCGCGTGGGCGGGGCCGGCGGTCTTTCCGCCGCCGCCTCTCGTGGCCGCTGTGGCGATGCTGCCGGTCAACGTCGTGTGTCTGCTGGTGGTGGTGCGCCGCCTCCGAGCCTCCGGCACGAGCGCCGCCGCGCTGATCGGCTACCGGCGCGGGCGCCTCGGCCGCGACATCCTGTGGGGTCTGCTGTGGCTGACCGTGCTGTACGTGCCGTTCGTGCTGACCATCATGCTCGTCATGTGGGCGCTGCACGGCGCCGGCATGTTCACGGCGTTCGAGACCGTCTTCTTCGATCCGGAAGCGATTCCGCCGCTGTCTCCGGGTGTCGCGGCGGTGCTCGCGGTCGTCGCCGTCCTGACGTTCGCGCCGTTGAACGCGCCGACGGAGGAGCTCGTCTATCGAGGGTCGGCGCAGCGGGATCTCGGGAGCCGGATGCCGCTGCCCGCCGCGATCCTCATCTCGGCGGCGTTCTTCGGCCTGCAGCACGTCTGGTACGCGCCCACGCCCGACGCCGTCGTCGTCTACGCCAGCGCCTTCTTCGTCTGGGGCATCGGCTCCGGCATCATCGCGTGGCGCCAAGGGCGGCTGCTGCCGCTGATCATAGCCCACGGTCTGGTGAACCTGCTGTCGACGCTTCCCGCGCTCGCCGTGCCTTTCTTCCTCGCGGACGGAGTCCGATGAACATCCCCGGCACCACTGACCCTTCCGATCCGGCCGACGACGACGCGCCCCGCGACGCCGCCGCGATGCTGGATCTCGTCCGCAGCCAGCAGGACCGCGTCACCCGGCAGCTCGCGGCCGAGGTGCCGCTCATCCTGCTCGTGTGGGGGATCGCCTGGTTCGTGGGGTTCGGGCTGCTGTGGCTCATCGACGGGGCTGAGCCCGCCGTCAGTGTGCCGCTGCCGGTGGCGGTCACTGTCTTCATCGTGCTGATGGCCGGGGCTCTCGGCGCGACGGCGATCCTCGGCATCCGCAGCGGTCGCGGCATCCGGGCATCTGCGGAAGCGGCGTTCACCGGGGCGGTGTACGGCTGGAGCTGGACAATCGCGTTCGTCGCGATGTTCGTCTTCGGCACCGCGCTCGTCCAGAACGGGATGCCGCCCGATCTCGCGAACATCTACTACCCGACCGCGTCGACGCTGCTGGTGGGGCTCCTCTACTTCGTCGGCGGCGGGATCTGGCACGCGAAGCCGCTGCTGTGGCTCGGCGGCTGGATCGTGGTCGTCGCCCTGGTCGCGCCGTTCTTCGGGTATCCGACGCACTACCTCGTCTTCTCGATCGCGGGCGGCGGCGTCTTCCTCGTCGGCGCCCTCGTCGCCTGGCTGTGGATCCGCCGATGACCGAGCTCGATCCCGTGATCCACGCCGCTGCGCGCCTGCGGATCACCGCGACGCTCGCGACGCTGGACCCCGGCGAGAGCATCGCGTTCCCGCGCCTGCAGGAACTGCTCGACATGACCGCCGGAAACCTCTCGACGCACGTCCGCAAGCTCGAGGACGCCGGCTACGTCGCGGTCGAGAAGACGCATCGCGGGCGCACACCCGTCACCTATCTCGCGCTGACGAAGCAGGGCCGCCGCGCGTTCGAGGACTACACCGACGCCCTGCGCTCCGTACTGGGGGAACGGCCATGACCATCGCTGAGTTCGTGCACGTCACACGTCGCTACGGTGACCTCGTCGCCGTCGACGACGTCACCCTCGGGATCGATCCCGGTGTCATCGTCGGGCTGCTCGGTCCGAACGGGGCGGGAAAGACCACCCTCCTCTCCCTCCTGCAGGGCCTGCGCCGGCCGACCTCCGGACGCGTGAAGATGTTCGGCGGCGATCCGTCCGATCCGCGCAACCGCCGGCTGCTCGGGACGACGCCGCAGGAGACGGCGCTGCCCGACACGCTGCGCGTCGGCGAGGTGATCGACTACGTCGGCGGCCACTTCGCCGATCGGGCGCCGACAGCGGAGCTGGCGGCGGAGTTCGGCCTCGACGAGGTGCTGCGGCGACAGTGCGGGTCGCTCTCGGGCGGTCAGAAACGGCGTGTCGCGGTCGCCCTCGCCTTCGTCGGGCGACCTCGTCTGGTGCTGCTGGATGAGCCGACCACCGGTCTCGACGTCGATGCCCGCCGCACGCTGTGGGCAGCCATCCGGCGCCAGCATGAGGCGGGTGCGACGGTAGTCGTCACGAGCCATTACCTCGAAGAGATCGAGGCACTCGCCCAGCGTGTCGTGGTGATGGGGGAGGGCCGCGTGCTCGCCGATGACACCGTCGCGAGTGTTGTGGGCCGCGTCGGCGTGAGTCGGGTGGAGCTCACGATCGACGATGCCGATGGGGTCGCCGCGCTTCCCGGCGTCGTGCGCCATCAGCAGGCGGACGGCATCGAGGTGCTGACCGTGAGGGATGCCGATGCCTTCATCCGTGCGCTGGTGCAGAGCGGCGCCGACTTCCGCGATCTCGCCGTGCGCGGTGCGACGCTCGAAGAGGCGTTCCTCGCTCTCACGGAAGCCGCCGGCTCGGCCATGGCGCACTCCGCCCCGGGATCGCCGACCTCCTCACGGAAGGACCTGTCATGACCACCACCGCACGTGTGCCCGCGGCATCCCTGCCGGCATCCGTCCCCTCGACGATGCGGCTGACGGCGCTGCATGCGAAGTACGGGCTCATCGAGACGTTCCGCGTGCCCATCGCCGTCATCGGAACCGTCGTCTTCCCCGCGCTCGCGCTGCTCTTCTTCGTGGTGCCGCAGCGTGCGGTGGCCGAGAACCCGCTGTACGCGACGCAGGCGGTGATCTCGCTCTGCGTGTTCGCGGTGATGTCGAACGCGCTGTTCTCGTTCGGCCTGACGATCTCGGAGAACCGCGAGAAGCCGTGGGATCCGTACCTTCGCACGCTGCCCGCACCCGGCATCGCACGGGTGCTGGCGCAGATCCTCTCGACCGGTGCCCTCGGACTCGTGGCGATCCTGCCTGTGGTGCTCGTCGGCGGCTTCTTCACCGCTGCCACGGCGCCGCCGGTCCGCATTCTGGCGGGCATTCTCGCGCTCGCGATATCGGCGGTGCCGTTCATGCTGATCGGCACCGCGATCGGGTATGCGCTGCCGTTCAAGGCGGCGATCGCCGTCATCCAGATCGTCATGTTCTCGCTCGCGTTCATCGGCGGGCTGTTCCTCCCGCCGATACTCTTCGCCGACTGGTTGAACGAGATCTCGAAGTTCACCCCGTCGCGCCAGGCCCGCGAGTTCGTCATCTGGGCCGTCGAAGGTGGACCCCTCGACTGGTGGGTGTGGGTCGGCATCCTGGTCTGGACCGCTGTCATGCTCTTCGTCTCGCTGGCGCTCTACCGGCGCGACGAGGGCAAGCGCTACCGCTGAGGAGCCGGGAGCGGTGCTCCGTTGAGCCGTTCGGGCGGTCCATGCCGTTCGGGCGGTCCATGCCGTTCGGGCGGTCCATGCCATTCGGGCTGCGGTGCCGTTCCAGCCGCCCGCCATTGCGGGGCGCGATGGCGGCCGAAGTGCCGGGAACCGAATCTTCCGTGCGCCGTCTCTGGGTCCACCGGAACGAACCTTCCGAAAACCCCGATGAACTTCCGGCTCACACGGCTCCGATGAACTTCCGGCTCACACGGCTCCGATGAACTTCCGGCTCACACGGCTCCGGTGAACTTCCGGTGCACACGGCTCCAGTGAAATTCGGGGTCAACGGATCCAATGAACTTCCGGCTCACACGGCTCCGATGAACTTCCGGCTCACACGGCTCCAGTGAACTTCGGGGTCACCGGATCCAATGAACTTCCGGCTCACACGGCTCCGATGAACTTCGGGGTCACCGGTTCGGTGAACTTCGGGGTCACCGGATCCAATGAACTTCCGGCTCACACGGCTCCGATGAACTTCCGGCTCACACGGCTCCAGTGAACTTCGGGGTCACCGGATCCAATGAACTTCCGGCTCACACGGCTCCAGTGAACTTCGGGGGCACCGGATCCAATGAACTTCCGGCTCACACGGCTCCAGTGAACTTCGGGGGCACCGGATCCAATGAACTTCCGGGTCACACGGCTTCAGTGAACTTCGGGGTCAACGGGTTCAACGAACGGCCGGTTCATGCGGGACCGATGAAATTCCGGTTCACGCGGGTCGACGGACTTCGCGTCGAATGGCGTCGGGCTTGAGGTCCACCCGGATCCCCGGAACACGCTGTCGGCGACGGTCCGGGCTGACGCATGAGCGACGGCGTCGCAATGGCCTCATTTCCGAGGCGTCGTCGACACACGCGGCGGATACGTGGGTCGCCGTCGACCCTCGTCTCCCAGGCCCCTGTCGCTCGAATTGTCGGCGGAGACCCGGCCGGGGGTGGGGTGTGTGAACCGGAAGTTCATCGAGGCATTGTGAACCGGAAGTTCATCGGCGAAAAAGACATGGTGTCGCCCGATGGGGCGCTGTGTGTTGACTGCGAACGTCGGCCGCTTCCTCCCCAGCAGGAGCGCGGGCGATCCTTCGCACCGATCGGGCGCTCGCGATGAACGACACGACGCGTCCGGCTTAGCGTCGGTGCATGGACCCCTTCGAAGCCCTCGCGGAACCCGTGCGGCGACGGATCATCGAGATACTGGCGAGCGGCGAGCACACGTCGGGCCAGTTGGCCGATGTCATCGGGTTCGAGTTCCGCATCAGCCGCACCGCCGTGTCGAAGCACCTGCGGCTGCTGCGCAACGCTGAGTACGTCGACGTGCGGGCGGACGAGAACTGGCGCTCGTACCGGCTGAAACCCTCGGGCTTCGTGACGCTGGAGAACACGGTAGCCGGCCTGAAGCTGAAGATGGCGAGCGCGATCGGGTGGGATGCCGACGCCGGTCAGCAGCGCGACCCGCTGGCGGTGCTCCCGGTCTACCCCGCCGTCCCCTTCCGCGGACCGGGAAGGGCGCTCAAGCGCGGTCATCGCGGTCGGCAGACGGCATTCGAGCCGCACGCATCTCCGGATGACATCGCTCCGGTGCCGCCGATGATCGACCTCTCTCTACCGCCCGCATTGCGCGCGGCCGACGCAGCCGGCGACGACGAAGAAGACGACGACCTCGACGCTGGCCACGTCGAGCACCTCGGCAGCGCTCACGTCGGCCACACCGAACCTACCGACCCCGCCGACCCGCGCCCGCCTAGGCTGGGAGCATGACAGTTCCCACCGTGACCCTCAACGACGGCAACACCATCCCGCAGCTCGGCTACGGCGTCTTCAAGGTGCCGCCGGCCGATACCGAGCGGGCCGTCACCGAGGCGCTCGAGGTCGGCTACCGTCACATCGACACGGCCGCGATCTACGGCAACGAAGAGGGCGTGGGCGCGGCGATCGCGGCGAGCGGCATCGCGCGCGACGAGCTGTTCATCACGACGAAGCTGTGGAACGACCGCCACGACGGCGACGAGCCGAACGCGGCGATCGCCGAGAGCCTCGACCGACTCGGCCTGGAGCAGGTCGACCTGTACCTCGTCCACTGGCCGACTCCCGCCCGCGACAACTACCTGCACGCCTGGGAGAAGCTCATCGAGCTGCGCAGCGCCGGGTTCACCCGCAGCATCGGCGTCTCGAACCACCTCGTGCCGCACCTCGAGAAGATCGTCTCGGCCACGGGTGTGGCGCCGGCGGTGAACCAGATCGAGCTGCACCCCGCCTATCAGCAGCGCGACGTCACCGGCTGGGCGGCGGCGCACGACGTGAGGATCGAGTCGTGGGGCCCGCTCGGACAGGGCAAGTACGACCTGTTCGGCGCCGCGCCGGTGGCGGCCGCCGCCGAGGCGCACGGCAGGACTCCGGCGCAGGCCGTGCTCCGCTGGCACCTGCAGAAGGGCTTCATCGTCTTCCCGAAGTCGGTGCGCCGGGAGCGTCTCGAGGAGAACCTCGACGTCTTCGGCTTCGAGCTCACCGCCGACGAGATGGCGGCGATCGACGCGATGGACCCCGGCGACGGCACCGGCCGCGTCAGCGCGCACCCCGACGAGCTGAACTGACCGCTCGCGAGCGGGAGGAGCGGATGCCGTGAACCCACGCCTCGCGGATGCGACGAGCCCGTACCTGAGAGCCCACGCGGGCAACCCGGTCGCGTGGTTCCCGTGGGGCGAGGAGGCGTTCGCCGAGGCTCGGCGGCGCGACGTGCCGGTCATGGTGTCGATCGGCTACTCGACGTGCCACTGGTGCCATGTGATGGCACGGGAGTCCTTCGAGGATGCCGCGACCGCCGCAGACCTCGACGCCGGCTTCGTGTCGATCAAGGTCGACCGCGAGGAGCACCCCGAGGTCGACGCGGCGTACATGGCAGCGGCATCCGCGTTCAGCCCGAGCCTCGGGTGGCCGCTCACCGTGTTCGCCACACCCGACGGACGCCCGTTCTACGCCGGCACGTACTTCCCGCCCGAGCCCCGAGCGGGGATCCCCGCCTTCCGGCAGGTGCTCGCCGCCGTACAGGAGGCATGGACCGAACGACGCGATCAGATCGACGAGACCGCGGATGCCGTCGCCGGCGCTCTCGCGGAGGTGCGGGCGGCCGCGCCGGCCGCCGACGCCGTCGTTCCCACCGCCGAGGAACTCGCGCGCGCCGCGCACGCACTCGCCGCCCGCGAGGATCCGCGTCACGGCGGATTCGGCGATCCCGGCTCGAACGCGCCCAAGTTCCCTGTGGCGACGGCGCTGCGGTTCCTGCAGACCCGCATCGTGCGCGAGCAGGCGGCTGCGGCCTCCGGCGTCGCCGATCGCGCGCTCGCCGCCATGGCCTCGTCGCCGCTGCGCGACCCCGTCGAAGGCGGATTCTTCCGCTACGCCACGCGCCCCGACTGGACCGTGCCACACTACGAGCGCATGCTGACCGACAACGCCCAGCTCCTCGACGTGGCCATGGAGGCGTCACCGGCCCGGCACGATGTCGCGCGCGGCGTCGCGGGATTCCTCGTCGACGTGCTGCAGCAGCCGAGCGGCGGGTTCGGCGCCGCACAGGACTCGGAATCCTGGATCGACGGTGCGCGCAGCGAGGGGGGCTACTACGCCCGCGACGCCGCCGGCCGCGCCCCGCTCGAGCCGCCCGCGGTGGACGGCAAGGTCGTCAGCGGCTGGAACGGCCTGGCGATCGGCGCTCTCGCCCGCGCCGGGGTCCGCCTCGGCGAGGCGTCCTGGATCGAGGCAGCACGCTGGGCCGCCGACGCCGTCCTCGAGTCCAACGTCACCGCCGGCGGCCGGCTGCTGCGGGCATCGCTCGACGAAGTGCCGTCGCGCGCCCACGCGACCGTCGCCGACCACGGCCAGCTCGCGTCCGGGCTCCTGGCCTTGGCGGTCGGCACCGGCGAGACTGCCTATGCGGTGCGCGCCCGCGAGCTCGTCGACGCCTGCGTGCAACCCGACGGTCGCATCATGGTGCCCGGCGGGGGAGACCCGGTGCTCACCCGGCAGGGGATCGGAGCACCGGATGCCGCCTCCGACGCCGATGAGCCCTCCGGTACCGCAGCGCTCGCGGAGGCCGCCGCGGTGCTCTGGGTGCTGGGCGCGGGAGAGCAGTACCGATCCGTCGCCGAGCGTCTGGTCGCGACACATGCGTCGGCCGCGCTCGCCCAGCCGCTCGCGTACGGCGCCCTGCTGCGTGTCGCCACCACTCTCGCCGCGGCCCCGCGGCAGGTCGTGGTCGTGACGGACGACACCGGAGCGGCGATCGCGAGCGCGGCTCGCGGCATCCGTGCCGACGTCGTGAGCATCGTGTCGCCCGCGCAGGCGACCGCCTGGGCCGACGCCGGCTTCGGGCTGTTCGCCGACAAGGCCGTGCGCGACGGGCTGCCGACCGCCTACGACTGCCGCGACTTCGCGTGCCGGCTGCCGGTCACCGATCCGGCCGGGCTGCAGCTCTGAGCGGCGCGAAGGGTCAGATCCAGCTGCTGAGCCACATGTGCAGGTGCCAGAAGTCGTACGGCACGTTCGCCGCCGCGATGATCGGGTACCAGAACGCCGACAGCGCCACAGCGACCCCGAGGAACACGAGCACCAGGCGCTGGCCGGTGAGCCGGCGGTACGAGTCGGCCGTCGGCGACCCGGCGATGTCCTTGAGTGCGAAGGTGAGCGCCAGGAGCATGAACGGCAGGATGAGCACCGTGTAGAACTGGAACACCGTGCGCTCGGGCAGGAACAGCCAGGGCACGTAGGTGACGACCACACCGGTGAGCACGAGCGCGTAGCGCCAGTCGCGCACCACCACGAAGCGGTACACCAGGTACAGGACCGCAGCCACCCCGGCGTACCAGACGAGCGGATTCGGCATCGTCGAGATCACTTCGACGCAGCCGTTCGAGGCGCCGCAGCCGTTCACGCCGAGCGCATCGTGGTGGTAGTAGACACCGGTCGGGCGCATCAGCAGCGGCCACTGCCACGCCGGGCTCGCGTAGGCGTGACCCGAGGTGATGCCCGCCGTGGAGGTGTACATCGCGACGTGATAGAGCCACAGGCTCTCGAGCGGATTGCTTCCGGCGTGGCGGTCGTATCCGCCGTCGGTGACCAGCCAGCCGGTCCACGACGCGACGTACACGAGCACGGCGACAGGGACGAACAGCAGGAAGGTCACGAGACCCTGGCGCACGGCATCCGTCGGCCAGAAGAGCACACCTGCGCGGCGACGCGCGAGCGCATCTGTCACCACGAGGTAGACGCCGAGCCCGGCGAGCACCCACGCGCCGGACCACTTCACGGCGCTCGCCGCGCCGAGCGCCGCACCCGCCGCGATGACCCACGGCCGGTTCCAGAGCACCGGCCCCCACGACGGAGCCTCGTCGCCGTCGAACCGCGCCGCCACGGACTCGGCGATCCGCGTCATCGTGCGCTCCCGATCGCGCAGCAGGAAGAAGAAGGCGAGCAGCACGAAGAACGTCAGGGAGGTGTCGAGCAGCGCGACGCGGCTCATCGAGATCGCGAGGCCGTCCACCGCCATGAGCAGGCCCGCCACCACCGCGAAGGTGGTCGATCGCGTCAGGCGCTTGGCGATCAGCATCAGCAGGAGCACGGAGGCGATGCCGAGGAGCGCGGTCGTGATCCGCCACCCCCACCCCGACTCGGGGCCGAGCACCATCATGCCCAGCGCGATAATCCACTTGCCGAGCGGCGGGTGCACGACGAACGACGGGTCCGTCGAGAAGACGTTCACATCGCCCGACAGGAACCGCTCGTTGGCGCCGCCCGGCCAGGATCCCTCGTATCCGAGGTTGAGCAGAGTCCACGCGTCCTTGACGTAGTACGTCTCGTCGAACTGGTTCATCAGGTCGTGCGCGGCGGCGAGGTTCCACAGCCGCAGGACGGCGGCGATAACGAGCACGATCGCCGGTCCGAGCCAGGCGTAGAGGCGCCGGGCGCGCGCATCCCGGCTCAGGCGGCGTGCGAAGCGGTCGTACAGGCTCGGACGTGCCGGCGGAATGAGGGGTGCGGCGGGCTGGTCGGCACTGTGCTGGTCCACACTGGGCTGGTCGACCGCGGGCCGTGGGGCATCCGTCACCCGGCAAGTTTAGGCTGAGGGCGTGATCATCCTCGCGGCGACCCCCATCGGAAACCTCGGGGACGCGTCCCGCCGCCTCGTCGAGGCGCTCTCCGAGGCGACGGTCGTCGCCGCCGAGGACACCCGCACGACGCAGCGGCTGCTCGCCGCGCTCGGCATCTCGAACAGACCGCGCCTGATCGCCCTGCACGACCACAACGAGAAGGAACGCGCTCCGGAGCTCGTGGAGCTCGCCCGTGACCAGGACGTGCTCGTGCTGAGCGACGCCGGCATGCCCACGGTGAGCGACCCCGGCTACGGGCTCGTGGCGGCTGCCGCCGACGCGGGCGTCCTCGTGACAGTGATCCCGGGGCCGAGCGCGGTCGTGACCGCGCTCGCGGTATCGGGGCTGCCGACCGACCGCTTCACCTTCGAGGGATTCGTGGCGCGCAAGCCGGGAGAACGAGCGGCGGGCTTCCGCTCGCTCGCCTCGGAGCCGCGCACCATGGTCTTCTTCGAGGCGCCCTCGCGGGCGGCGGCCACGCTCGCCGATATGGCGACCGCCTTCGGCGCGGATCGGCGTGCGGCCGTCTGCCGCGAGCTCACGAAGCTGCACGAGGAGGTAGCGCGCGGACCGCTGGCCGACCTCGTCGCCTGGGCCGAGGCCGGCGTGCGGGGAGAGCTCGTGATCGTCGTCGAGGGGGCGCCGGCGCGCGCCGTCGCCTTCTCCGACGCGGTGACCCAGGTCCTCGAGCTCGTCCGCGAGGGCACACGCCTCAAGGCCGCCGCGGCCGAAGTGTCCGGCTTGACCGGACACTCCAGCCGCGAGCTGTATCAGGCAGCCCTCTCGATGCGCGGATAGCGCGCCTAGGGCTTCCGCTTCTTCAGCTGGTGCACCGCCTTCTCGACGAGCTTCGTGGCCGCCTTCACATCGACGGCCGTCGCCTTCGAACCGGCGAGCACGACCTCGCCCACCGCGACCGCCTCGTCGAGTCGGGCCAGCGAGGTGTCCGTGTACCGCGCGCGATCGACGGCTGCCGCCGCCGCGAGGGCGCGCTCCAGCGCGGTGGTGTCGGCTTCACCGCCGCCGCCGGTCGAGGCCGCGTCGACCAGGCGCACCTCGTCGAGCACGCCCCACGCGCCGGCCGCGAGCGAGAACTCCGCTGAGATCTCGACCACGCCGTCCGCTCCGACGACGATCGTGGGGATCTCGGCCGTGTGGAAGTCGTTCCACACGGTGAACTCCAGCGGTGCGCTCCACGATCCCTCCGACGTGGTGGCGCGCAACGTGCGTGCGTCCGTGGCGGGGCTGTTCGTGCCCTGCGTCGTCGCCTGCAGCACGTAGTTGCCCGCCGGAACGCCCGTCACCGTCTGCGAGACCGATGTCTCGTACGCCCACCCGTTCCAGAACGTCACGGCGTAGTCTCCGGCGAACGCGTCGGCGCTCTCCTGGCGCGCTGCGGGTGCCGTCAGCGACCACGCGCCCATATCGGCGCTCTCGAACCCGGGGTTCACGACGAAGTTCGGCGCGTCGACGGTGACGCTCGCCGTCACGGCGAGTCCGGAATCGGTGCGGCCGGGGATCGAGTACACACCGGGCCCGCGGATCCACTCGACGGCGTCGCTCCACTGCACCGCGTGGTACTCGGTGGTGCCGTCGTTGAAGTCGATCGCGAGGTTCTCGGGCAGCTCGATCGGCGCGCCGTCGACCACGACGAGCGACACCGCTTCCACGCCGACGATCTCGCGGGGCGCGACAGCGCCGGTGCGCACGTAGGAGAACGTGCGGAGCGACTCGAGCGGTGTGCCGTCCCACGCGAACAGCGCCTGGTTGTCCCACGCCGAACCGCCGTAGAACTCGCCGACGTGGAGCGGGTCGTAGTCGCTGGCGGCGCTCGTCGCCCAGCCCGAGCCGAACTGCTCCCAGAGCACGCGGTTGGCGTCCACCTCGGACGCCGGTCCGACGGGCAGCCAGGCCGGCTCCCAGTAGTACACCCCGATGCCCGCGGCGCCCACGGCCGCGACAGCCGCGATCACGTCGCGAAGCTCCCACGCCTGACCCTGCACGCTCACGGGGTACTGGCCGGTGATGCCGCCCGCGCCGATGACGTTCGGGTAGCCGTCGCCGTCCTCGAGCGTGTGCGCCCAGCTGGTCTCGGCGACCATGACCTTCTTGTCGTAGGTCGTGGCGATGTCCGACAGCACGGCGGTGAGGTTCTCCACGGTGCCGTGCCAGTACGGATAATAGGAGCTCGCGAAGACGTCGTAGTCGACACCGAACGACGCGAGGCCGGCCGCGTAGGTGGCGTACCGGCCCGCCGTCTCGGGGTTCGTGAAGTGCACCGCGACCAGCGCGCCGGGAAGCACCTCGCGGACGGCGGCGCTGCCGGCCGAGACCAGCGCCGCGAACTGCGCGTCGATCTCACGGCCCGACCGGGTGTGGCCGGCGATGGCGTTGTTGGTCTCGTTGCCGATCTGCACCATCCGCACGTCCACGCCGGCGTCGGCGAAACGCTGCAGCGCGCCGGCGGTGAAGTCGTGCAGCGCCGTGACGGTCTCGGCCTCGGTGAGAGCCTCCCACGCCTTCGGCGCGAGCTGACGCGCGGGGTCGGCCCAGAAGTCCGAATAGTGGAAGTCCACCAGCACGTCCAAGCCTGCGGCGGTCGCACGCTCCCCGATCTCGACGGCGCGGTCGACGTCGACGTTGCCGCCGCCGTAGCCGCGGCCCGTCGCGTCGTAGGGGTCGTTCCAGACGCGGACGCGCACCGAGTTCACGCCGTCGGCGGCGAGCACCTCCAAGAGGTCGGCGGGCTGCCCTGCGGCATCCCGGAACACCACGCCGCTCTCTTCGAGCGAGAGCACGGTGGAGACGTCGACGCCCATCGCGAAGTCGTCGGCAAGACCGTCGACCCTGTCGACGAAGATGCCGGCGTCGACCGGCTCGTCGGCCTCATCGGCGGCTGCCGGGGCCGCCAGCGCGAAGCCGGCGACGAGGGTGACGGATGCCGCGGCGGCGGCGAGGACGGACCGCACGGGGTGGCGGCGGAAGAGGGTGGACATGTTCTTCTCCGATCGACGGTGATCAGGGACCCGGGTGGGTCAGCCCTTGACGGAGCCGGCGGTGAGGCCGCCGACGATGTAGCGCTGCAGCGACAGGAAGAGGACGAGCACGGGGATGGCGGCGATGACGGCGCCGGCCGCGAACAGGCCCCAGTTGGAGGCGAGCTGGTTGGAGACCCACTGGTACATGCCGACGGCGAGCGTCCAGTTCTCCTCCGAGACGAGGACGATCTTGGCGATGATGTAGTCGCCGAACGCGGCGATGAAGGCCAGCAGCGCCACGACCGCGAGGATCGGCGTCACGAGCGGGATGATGAGCCGCCAGAAGATCTGCGCGTGCGTCGCGCCATCGATCTTCGCGGACTCGTCGATCTCGATCGGCACCGTGTTGAAGAAGCCGTACATCAGGAACGTGTTCACGCCGAGCGCACCGCCCAGGTATACGCAGATGAGCGCGATCTTCGAGTTGAGTCCGAGCACGGGCACCACCTCGCCGAGGGCCAGCAGCATGAGGAAGATCGCGACGAACGCGAGCGCCTGCGGGAACATCTGGATGATGAGGAGGCCCGTGAGCCCGGCCCGGCGCCCTGAGAAGCGGAAGCGCGAGAACGCGTAGGCCGCCGCGGCGCCCATCAGCACCGCGCCCACCGCGGCGATGCCGCCGATCAGCAGGGTGTTGCCCGCCCACGTCCAGAACCGGGTCTCGCCGAGTGCGGCGTAGTTGGACACGTCGATCACGCTGAAGAGGGCGTTGCTGGCGGCGAGCGTGCCGTTCGGGTTCAGCGACGCCGACAGCACGTACACGAGCGGGAAGATCGCGTAGAAGATCACGACGACGGCGAGGAGATACTTCCAGCCGACCTCGAGCAGCCAGCGCCGCCGGCGGGCGGCACGGCGATCTTCGGGGGCACGGGTGGCCCGTCCCGCAGCGACCTCGGTGGTGGTTGTCATCACTGGAACTCCTCGAGCTTGCGGGTCTGGCGGAACGCGATCGCCGAGATGCCCCCGACGACGGCGAACACGAGGATCGACAGCGCGCTCGCGAGGCCGTAGTCGGCTGCGCCGCCCGAGACCCCCGAGATGTCGTAGATCGCGGAGATCAGGATGTCGGTGGCGCCGAGCGCGTACGGCGCGCCGGGTATCGCCGGGCCGCCGTTGTTGAACATGTAGATGACCGTGAAGTTGTTGAAGCTGAACGCGAACGACGAGATCAGCAGGGGCGCGGTCGCGACGAGCACCAGCGGCAGGATGATGGACCGGAGCTGTCGGGTCCGGCCGGCGCCGTCGATGGATGCCGCCTCCAGCGTGTCCTGCGGAAGCGCCTGCAGCGCGCCGGTGCACACGAGGAAGTAGTACGGGTAGGTGAGCCACAGGTTCACCCAGACCACGGCGGCGCGGGCGAGCCATGGATCGCCCAGCCAGTTGATGTTGGCGCCGAAGAAGAACAGGTCGTTGATCACGCCGAACTCGGCGTTGAACATGCCGCGGAACAGCAGCGCCGACATGAACGCGGGGAACGCGTAGGGGAGGATGTACAGCGTTCGCAGGAACCGCCGGCCCTTCAGGCGCGCGTCGTTGTAGATGAGCGCGAGCAGGAGCCCCAGCGCGAACGGCAGCACGACCGAGAGCGTCGCGAACGCGAAGGTCCACACGGTGACCGAGAGCAGCGTCTGCGCGAGCGCGGGATCGGTGAACAGGCGGAAGAAGTTCTCGAACCCGACGTTCACGTACCAGCCGGTGGGAAGCGCCGAGCCGTCCTCGGCGACGAACGAGCCCTGGTCGTTCGCGGTGTAGACCGTGCCGGTGGTCGTGTCGGTGATCGTCTGGGCACCGGCATCCCACACCAGCGTCGACTCGTAGACGGCGCCCGACGAACCGTCGCGCGTGCGGATCGAGCCGTCGTTGGGGTCTTCCGACACCGCGACGCGCAGGCCGGCGATCTGCTCCTGCAGTTCGGCGTCGGTGATGACCGTGGTGCGCGGCACGACGTCCCAGCCAGGGACCTCCGTGGGGACGCCGCCGCTGCCCACTTCGGCATCCCGGGCCTCTTCCAGCGGCTGCTCGGCCGACCCGACGAGCACGTCGCCGTTCTCGTCGACGACCGCGAAGCCGAGCTCGCCGACCCGCTCGACCACCGAGAGCGGGTAGGTCGGCGAGTCCTCGATGCGACGCTCGCCCTGGATGAGCGCCGCCTCGACGGCCTGCTCCTGCGTGCCGGCGTGGCCCGTGCCGTAGTTCGTGAAGGCGATGTACGCGGTGTACCCGAAGATGAACACCTGGAACACGAGCAGGAACACCAGCCCCGGCAGCAGGTACTTGAGCGGCAGCGACCGTCTGGTGAAGTAGACGACGTCGGCCGCGAGCAGCAGCACGAGCGTCGCCGAGAACACGACCCACGACTCGACGCGGAACGCGCTCAGCAGCGTCATCACCCCGAATGCGTTGACGAGCGCCATCAGCGCGAGCTTCGCGAGGAAGCCCCAGCCGGGGCCCCGCCAGCGGCGCGCGTGCGATTCGCGCGGCGCGGGCTCTGCCGGCGCCCGTGGGGTGGTGGGTGCGTCCACCGTCATTCGTCTGCTCCTGTCACGGTCCCCGTCGACCTGGGGCAATCGGGGTGCGGATGTGTGGGGTCGAGATGGTGGGGTCCGGGAGGCGGGGAGAGGCACTCACCCGCCTCCCGGAGTCGATCGGCCGCAGGAGGTCCTGCGGCCCGTTCAGGCGACCGAGGTCAGCCGGCGACCGCGGCCTGGACGTCGGCGACCATCGTGTTCCACGTCGACACGGGGTCGGCGCCGTTGATGATCTGCGACTGTGCGGCGTTCCAGAGGTCCCACACCGAGCCCATCTCGGGGATGCTCGGCATCGGCACGCCGTTCTGCGCCGACGCGAGGAACCCCGCGATGATCGGGTCGGAGGAGACCTCGGTCGCCAGGGTCGACCACGCCGGGATGCGCGGGTCCGCCTCGTAGAGGGCGCGCTGCGCCTCCTCGGTGCCGAGGTAGTTCACGAGGAACTCCTGCGCGAGCAGCGCGTTCTTCGACTGCGAGCTCAGGTAGAAGCCCTGCACGCCCACGAACGGCGCCGCCGTCTCGCCGCCCGCCGTGGGGATCGGGTTCACCGCAATGTTCTCGACGTCGGGATAGGCGCTGATCGCCCAGGGACCCTGGATCGTGTACGGCGCCTTGCCGGTGTTGAACAGCTCGTTGTTGATGTCGTAGTCGACCGTCGTCGAGACGTAGCCGGTGCCGGCCGAGCCGTTGGCGCCGAGCCACGTGGCGAAGCCCTCGCCCGCCGCGCCGCCCATGCCGACCTCGGTCGTGTACGAGCCGGAGTCGTCCTGCACGAAGACCGGGGCGCCGAACGACGTCTGGAAGCCGTACATCGTGTAGCCGTCGCCGGTCTCGCCGTTGGTGTTGATCACGAACGGACGCTCGGCGCCGGACGCGAGGCCCTTCTGGATCATGTCGTCCCACGTCGCAGGGGCCTCGGCGCCGACGAGGTCGACGTTCTGCACCAGCGCGATGGTCTCGAGCGAGTACGGGAGGGCATAGAGCTGACCGTCGTAGGTCATGGCCTCGAGGGCGACCGGCTCGAACTCCGACGCCTTGTCGCCGAGGTCGATCGTGTCGACGACGCCCGCGGCGACGAGCGCGCCCAGCCAGTCGTGCGCGCCGACGGTGATGTCGGGGCCCTCGCCGGTGGGGACCTGCGCGATGAAGTCGTTGCGGAGGTCCTCGAAGTTCTTCTGCACGAGTGTGACCGTGGCGCCGGTCTCCTCTTCGAAGGCGGCCGCGGCGTCGGCGATGGACTGCTCGCGCTCCTCGTCGGTCCAGATGACGAGCTCGGCGCCGCTGCCGTCGGACTCGCTGTCGCCGTTGTCGGACGAGCCGCCGCCGGCGCAGCCGGCGAGGACGACCGCTGCCGTGAGCGCCAGCGCTCCGAGTGCGATCTGCTTTCGCATGGTTTCCCTTTCGGTGGTGGGTGGTGTTGCAGGTTTCGGGTTCGGGTCAGGAGGTGCGGTCCGTGCGGACGACCGCGATGCCGCCGGCGGTCACGACGAACTCCCCGTCGACCGCCCGGCCGGTGAGGAGCTCGACGCCCGAGGCGGCGAGCGTGACGTCGTCGTCCCGGTGGTTGATAGCGACCGTGTAGTCGGCCGCGTCTCCGCGGCGCACGACGACCTCGAGCCCCTCGGGGTGCACCGACGGCGCCACGCCGGCGTCGGCGTACACGTCGTTCATCACGGTGCGCAGGCCCGCGGCATCCAAGCGGGTGCTGATGTACCAGCCGTGTCCGGTGCCGTGCGAGTGGCGGGTGATCGCGGGCTTACCGGCACCGGGGCCGTCGACGTACGTCGCCCTCACGTCCGCCCCGCTCGGCACAAGGTCCTCCTGCCAGGCGTCGGCGAGGAGCGTGGCGGGTGCGGCACCCGTCCAGTGCACAGCGTGGCGGGCGCCCTCGCGCAGGGGCAGGAACTCCTCCACGGCCACGCCCAGCGCGTCGCGCAGCGGGGCGACGAAACCGCCCGGGTGGACGGCGTCGTTCTCGTCGACGATCGCGGAGAAGAAGGAGACGACGAGCGTGCCGCCGGCTTCGACGTATCGGGTCAGGTTCGCGGCATCGCCGGCACTCAGCAGGTACTGCGCGGGGGCGAGGACGAGCTTGTAGCCGGACAGGTCCTGACCGGGCAGCGCGAAGTCGACGGTGATGCCGTCGCGCCAGAGCCGCTCGTAGAACGCGCGGATCTGCTCGGCGTGCGAGACGTCCACCGACGGGCGCCACTCGAGGTCCTGCGCCCAGAAGGACTCGAAGTCCCACAGGATCGCGACCTCCGCCTGCACCCGCGAGCCCCGCACCTCGTCGAGGCGTCCCAGCGCGTCGCCGAGCTCGACGACCTCGCGCCACACGCGGGAGGTGGTGCCGGCGTGGGGGATCATCGCCGAGTGGAACTTCTCGGCGCCCGAGCGCGAGGCGCGCCACTGGAAGAAGAGGATCGCATCGGCGCCGCGCGCGAGGTGCGTGAGCGAGTTGCGGGCCATCTCGCCGGGACGCTTGGCGACGTTGCGCGGCTGCCAGTTCACCGCCGACGTCGAGTGCTCCATGAGGATCCACGGCTTGCCGTCGCCGACGGAGCGCGACAGGTCGGCCGCGATCGCGAGCCCGACCTCCCCCTCCGGGTCGGCCGCCCACAGGTAGTGGTCGTCCGACACGATGTCGACCTCGCGGGCCCAAGCCCACATGTCGGTCGTCCAGCTCTGGTTGGCCATGAAGTTCGTCGTGATCGGCTGCGGGGCATGGGCGCGGATGGCATCGCGCTCGGCGACGAAGCAGGCGCGGAGCTGGTGGTCGGTGAAGCGGGCGAAGTCCAGGCGCTGCGCCGGATTCACGACCGATGGCGCCGCCGCGGGGGCGCCGATATGGTGCCACTCGCCGTAGCGCTGGCCCCAGAACGTCGTTCCCCACGCCGCGTTGAGCGCGTCGAGGGTGCGGTACCTGTCGCGGAGCCACCCCCGGAAAGCGCGGACCGACTGGTCGGAGTAGTCCTCGCCGACCGGCACGCCGTACTCGTTGTGCACGTGCCAGAGGACGACGGCGGGGTGCGACGCGTAGCGCTCGGCGAGTGCCGACGCGATGCGGACGATCGCCTCGCGGTAGGCCGGTGAGGAGTGCGAAGCCATGCCGCGCGCTCCGAAGCCCATCGTGACCCCGTCGCGCGTGACGACGCGGGCGTCGGGGTGATCGGCGAAGAACCACGCCGGGGGAGAGGCGGTGGGGGTGCCGAGGTCGACCGAGATGCCGTTGTCGTGCAGCAGGTCGAGCAGCTCGTCGAGCCACGCGAAGTCGAAGACGCCCTCGCTCGTCTCGATCAGAGCCCAGGCGAAGATCCCGACGCTCACCATGTTGACGCCGGCCTCGCGCATCAGGGCGACGTCTTCGCGCCACACCTCCCGGGGCCACTGTTCGGGGGTGTAGTCGCCGCCATAGGCGATTCCCCGGATCTCGGGCCAGCGGTCGGGCGAAGTCATGGACGCTCCATCGGGTCGATGCGGGTGTGATCCGCAAGTCGTGGCGGGCACGGTCGGCGAGTGCGACTGTGACCGGTCACAGTTCTACCTGAGCGTGTGCCCGGACGCAGGCGCACGGCGTCAACCGTTACCCAACTGTGACCGGTCACAGTCAGGTCGTGTCGGCGCGATGTTCGCGGCCCGGCGGGGAGTAGAGTCGCTCGTCGTGGACGAGACGACGACCGTGCGGCGCAAACCGACGATCCGCGATGTGGCCGCGGCGGCCGGCGTCTCTCGCGGCACGGTGTCACGGGTCATCAACGGCGGGCACTGGGTGTCGCCCGACGCTCGCGTGGCCGTCGAGGAGGCGATCCGCCGCACCGGCTACACCGCCAACCACGCGGCGCGCAGCCTCGCAACCGGTCGTGCCGGGTCGCTCGCGTTCCTGCTCACCGAGCCGCAGCACTTGCTGTTCGACGATCCGACCTTCGCGCTCCTGCTCCGCGGCGCCGCCGAGGCGCTCGCCCAGCGGTCGATGACGCTGGTGCTGCTGGTCGCCGGCACACCGGCCGAGCGCGCCAACGTCACGCACTTCGTCAGTGCCGGTCACGTCGACGGCGTGCTGCTCATCTCGTCTCACGAAGCCGATCCGCTCGTGGAGGAGCTGCTCGAAGCCGGCGTGCCCACCGTATGCTGCGGCATCCCGCTCGGTCACGAAGCCCAGGTGCCGACGGTGTCGGTCGACGAGATCGGTTCGGCGCGCGAGATGACCCGTTACCTCCGGGGGCGCGGCCATCGCCGCATCGCGATGATCGCCGGCCCTCACGACACGCCGGGCGGCAGGTTCCGGCTCGTGGGCTTCGAGGAGGAGATGGGCGCGGACTTCGACCCCGCGCTCGTCGAGGAGGGCGACTACAGCCAGGAGTCCGGGGCCGTCGCGATGGCGCACCTGCTGGAGCGGACGCGCGACATCGACGCCGTCTTCGCCGCGAGCGACCTGATGGCCGCCGGCGCCGTCGCGACGCTGCGCAAGGCGGGGCTGCGCGTCCCCGAAGACATCGCGGTCGCGGGATTCGACGACTCGGGTCTCGCCGCCACTCATGAGCCCGCGCTCACCACGATGCGCCAGCCATGGGACCGCATCAGCGACGGGATGGTGTCGCTGCTCCTGGAGGTCATCGCCGGGGCTCACCCGGAGCCCATCACGCTGCCGACGACCCTCATCGTGCGCGACAGCGCCTGAGTGCTGCCTTCCGGGCCTGAGTGCTGCGTTCCGGGGCCTGAGCGCTGCCTTCCGGGCCCGAGTATTACGTTCGGGCCCGTTTTCTCCGCGCGCGTGGCGGCGTCCGGTCACAGCGGCGGACGGGGCATCCGCGCTGGCTAGACTCGTCGGGTGACTTCCGGCCCCTCGTCCTTCTACATCACGACGCCGATCTACTATCCGAGCGACGTGCCCCACATCGGCCACGGCTACACCACCGTGGCGGTCGACACCCTCGCGCGCTGGCACCGCCAGGCGGGCGACGACACCTGGATGCTGACCGGCACCGACGAGCACGGACAGAAGATGATGCGGGCGGCCGCCGCGAACGGCGCGACGCCGCAGGAATGGGTCGACCGTCTCGTGGGCGAGTCGTGGTTCCCGCTGCTGAAGACGCTGGACGTCGCCAATGACGACTTCATCCGCACGACGCAGCCGCGCCATGAGGAGCGTGTCCGCGCGTTCGTGCAGGCGATCTACGACCGCGGCTACATCTACGCCGGCGAGTTCGAGGCGCTCTATTGCGTGGGCTGCGAGGAGTTCAAGACGGAGTCCGAGATCGTCGACGGCACCGGGCCCTTCGAGGGTCTCAAGGTCTGCGCGATCCACTCCAAGCCGCTCGAGCTGCTGCAGGAGAAGAACTACTTCTTCAAGCTGAGCGAGTTCCAGGACAAGCTCCTCGAGCTCTACTCCGGCGGCGACTTCATCCGGCCGGAGTCGGCGCGCAACGAGGTCGTCTCGTTCGTCAGGAACGGCCTGAAGGACCTCTCGATCTCGCGGTCGACGTTCGACTGGGGCATCAAGGTGCCGTGGGACGAATCGCACGTGATCTACGTGTGGGTCGACGCGCTGCTCAACTACGCGACGGCCGTCGGCTACGGCAGCGACCCCGTGGAGTTCGCGCGACGCTGGCCCGCCTACCACGTCGTCGGCAAGGACATCCTGCGCTTCCACGCCGTCATCTGGCCCGCGATGCTGATGGCCGCCGGCGTCGACGTGCCCAAGGGCGTCTTCGCGCACGGCTGGCTGCTCGTCGGTGGCGAGAAGATGTCGAAGTCGAAGCTCACCGGCATCGCCCCGACCGAGATCACCGACGTGTTCGGCTCGGACGCCTACCGGTTCTATTTCCTGTCGGCGATCGCGTTCGGGCAGGACGGATCGTTCTCGTGGGAGGACCTCTCGGCCCGCTACCAGGCGGAGCTCGCGAACGGCTTCGGCAACCTCGCGTCGCGCACCACCGCCATGGTCGAGCGCTACTTCGAAGGAATCGTGCCGCCGCCCTCGTCGTACACCGAGGCCGACCTGCACATCCAGACGACGGTGGCGGATGCCGCGGCTCGCGCCGACGATGCGATCGAGCGATTCCGCATCGACGAGGCGATCAGCTCGGTCTGGACGATCGTCGACGCGCTCAACCTGTACATCACCGAGAACGAGCCGTGGGCGCTCGCCAAGGACGACTCCCAGCGGGAGCGCCTCGGCACCGTGCTGTACACGGCGGCAGAGGGCCTCCGTGCGCTGGCGGTGCTGCTGTCGCCGGTCATGCCGGAGTCGACCGAGAAGCTCTGGATCGCGCTCGGCGCCGCAGAGTCGATCGGCCGCCTGCAGGACCAGCCGATCCGCGAGGCGGGCGGATGGGGCGTGCTGAAGCCCGGCACGTCGGTCAACGGCCTGGCACCGCTCTTCCCGCGCGTCGAGCAGTCGGTCTGATGGCGACACCCCCCGTCCCGTACCCGGCGGAGGGCTCGGACCCCTCGCAGTACGTCCGCACCCGCGAGAAGGGCTCGCGCGACGTCACGTACCCCGTGGCGCCGGAGCCCCTCGCGGTGCCGGTCTACGACAACCACGCCCACCTCGAGATCGAGGACGGCGAGGTCGGTCTGTCGCTCGACGAGCAGCTGCAGCGCGCGGCGGCGGTCGGCGTCGTCGGCGTCGTGCAGGCGGGCGGCGACATCGACTCGAGCCGGTGGTCCGCGTGGGCCGCGGCATCCCATCCCCGCGTGCTGGCGGCCGTCGCCATCCACCCCAACGAGGCGCCCGCGTACAAGACGGCCGGCCGCCTCGACGAGGCGATCGCGGTGATCGACGAGCTGGCGGCGCAGCCGCGCGTGCGTGCGATCGGCGAGACCGGCCTCGACTTCTTCCGCACCGGCGAGGACGGGCGGCCCGCGCAGTTCGAGAGCTTCGAGGCGCACATCGCGCTCGCGAAGAAGCATGGCGTCGCGATGCAGATCCACGACCGCGACGCCCACGACGCCGTGCTCGAGACCCTGGATCGGGTGGGTCCGCCGGAGCGGACCGTCTTCCACTGCTTCTCGGGCGACGCGGCCATGGCCCGCCTCGCGGGCGAGCGCGGCTACTGGCTGTCGTTCGCCGGCAACGTCACCTTCAACAATGCGCAGAACCTCCGCGACGCGCTCGCGGTGATCCCGCGCGAGCGGATCCTGGTCGAGACGGATGCCCCGTTCCTGACCCCGACGCCGCACCGCGGTCGTCCGAACGCGCCGTACCTCGTCCCGGTGACGGTGCGATTCATGGCCGCCGAACTCGGCGTCGACGTCGACGAGCTGTGCGCACAGCTCGCGGCGAACACGCTCGAGGTCTACGGAGCGTTCGAGGACTGACGGGATTCGAGGAGCGCTGTGGACGGCGAGCTGTGGGATGTGACGGATGCCGACGGCATCCCCACCGGACGCACGCACCGTCGCGGCGACCCGGACTTCCCGGCGGGGATGTTCCACATCGTGGCGTCGGTGTGCGTCGTGCGCGGCGACGGGCTCGTGCTCATGACGCGCCGCGCGGCCACCAAGGACTTCCCGCTGGACTGGGAGTTCCCGGCGGGCAGCGCCCTCACCGGCGAGACGAGCGCCCAGGCCGCGGTGCGTGAGCTCGCCGAAGAGGCCGGGGTCCGGGTCGGCGCCGACGACGTGGTGCTGGTCGGCCGGCTCACCGAGCGGACGGCCCTGTTCGACGTCTATGTCACGGCCGTCGCGGGCGACCCGGCCCTGACGCTCGACCCGGAAGAGGTGTGCGAGAGCGCGTGGGTCCCGTTCGCGGAGGCGCTCCGCCGCGCAGCGGCGGGCGAGATGGCAGCGCCATGGGTGCCGCGGCTGGAGCGGTTCGGCACGCGTCTGGCCGAGCTCGTGGACTCGCGAGGCGCGTAGCCGGCTGATCCACCGGGCGGCGGCTCAGGTGTCGATCCGATACCGCACGGGTGTCTGCCGATGAGCCTTGCCGCTGCACCCGTCAGTCGGGCAACGGCATCCCGCCGGCACCCGGCTCTTGCGAGGGTCGCACATCGCCCTCCGTGCCGTCGCCGAGCACGGGCTTGGCGGCGGCGATGTGCGAGATCGAGCGCCACACCAGCAGCAGAGTGATCGCCGATCCCGCGAAGGCGAACCACCACGGGGCGGTGAGTCCGAACAGCTGGGCCAGGATGCCGCCGATGAACTGCCCGATCACGAGACCGCCGAAGACGCCCACCATGTTGACCGAGGCGATCCGGCCTTGCAGCTCCATCGGCACGAGTCGCTGGCGCACGGTGGTCGAGATCGTGCCCCACACGAACGCGTACACCCCGAAGCCGAACATGATGACGAACGCGACGGGCGGGGACGTCGTGAGGGCGAAACCCAGGTGCATGAGCACCTCGAGCGACAGGCACACGCGCATCAGCGTCGAGAACGACACGTGCTTCTCGAGCCAGCCGAAGCTCGCGATGCCGACGAGGCCGCCGAGCGCGGATGCGGTGGTGAGCGCCCCGTAGCCGACGGGGCCCATGCCGAGGTGCTCGGTGGCGTAGAGCACCAGGACGCCCCACGGCGCGGCCCAGGTGACGTTGAACACCAGGATGATGATCACGAGGGTGCGCACCGGCGCGTTGTGACGCAGCCACCGGAGGCCCTCGCGGATCGCGTGCACCTTGGTGCCCGGTGGGGCACCTGGCTGATCCGGCACGGGCGTGCGGGCGATGCGCGAGATGAGCAGCACAGCGAGTGACACGCAGATCACCTGCAGCAGGAACGGCCAGAACGATCCGAGCGCGAAGAGGAACGCTCCCAGCGGCGGACCGGCGAGCTGGTTGGCCACGAGGAAGCCGGCCTGCATCCGGGCGTTGCCTATGCCGAGGTCGGCGGGCTTGACCAGCATCGGCAGCAGCGTGCTGCCGGCGGAATCGGCGAACACCTCGGCCGTGCCGTAGAGGAACGCCGTCGCGAGCACGAGCCACACCGTCGCCTGGCCGGTGACGAGGAAGACGACCAGGGCGAGGACGACCACCGCTCGCAGTCCGTTGGCCAGCATGACGAGGCGGCGGCGGTCGTGGTGGTCGGCGACAGCCCCTGCGAGCAGCCCGAACAGCAGCCACGGCAGGAACTGCATCATGGCGCCCGCGGCGACGAGGAACGGCGACGAGGTCAGCGACGCGATCAGCAGAGGCGCGGCGGCGAGTGCGATGCCGTCGCCGAGATTGCTCGTCCACGACGACGCGAGCAGCCAGCGGAAGTCTGTCCCGAGGCGGCGCGGCGCGATGATCTCCCCGAGCGAAGGCATCCCGCCATCCTATGAGGGCGGCGGGATGCGCGACGGCCCGCGGGCGCGACGTCAGCTCGTGGGCGTGGCCGCGCCCTTATGCGTGAACAGCGTCTCGGTCTGCTCGATGTCCATGCCCTTGGTCTCGGGAATGCGCAGGAGCACGTAGAAGAACGAGAGCGCCGCGAACAGGGCGTACATGCCGTATGTGAGCGGCAGCGACCACGACGACATCGCGGGGAACGAGATCGTGATGAGGAAGTTCGCGATCCACTGCGCGCCGGCGGCGACGCCGAGAGCCTTGCCGCGGATGCGGCTGGGGAAGATCTCGCCGAGCAGCACCCAGACGAGAGGGCCCCACGAGGCGCCGAATCCGACGACGAAGACGTTCGCCGCGATGAGCGCGATCGGTCCCCACGGTGCGGGCAGGGTGACCGCGCCCTCGGCGTCGGTCTCGGAGAACACGAACGAGATCGCCATCAGGCCGAGCGAGAGCGCCATCATCACGGAGCCCGTGAGCAGGATCGGCTTGCGCCCCACGCGGTCGACCAGGAAGATCGCGATGAGCGTCACGAGCACGTTCGTGATCGAGGTCACGACGCTGATCGTGAACGAGTCGCTCTCGTCGAACCCGACCGACTGCCAGAGGCTCGTCGAGTAGTAGAAGATCACGTTGATGCCGACGAACTGCTGGAACACCGACAGGATGATGCCGACCCAGACGATCCGCTGCAGGCCCAGCACGGGACCCCGCAGCGAGACGCCGGCATTCTTGCGGTCCGTCTCTATCGCGGTCTGCAGATCGCGCATGGTGTGGTCGAGGTCTGCGGCCGGGACGAGCCGCGAGAAGATCTCCTTCGCCTCGTCGTAGCGGCCCTTCGCGATCAGGTAGCGAGGGGACTCCGGCAGCGTGAACGACAGGATGCCGTACACCGCCGACGGGATCACGCCGACGAGGAACATCCACCGCCACGCCTCGAGTCCGAACCACAGCACGTTGTCGGCACCACCCGCGGTGTTCGCCAGCAGTGCGTCCGACAGGAGGGCGGCGAAGATGCCGATCGTGATCGCGAGCTGCTGCAGCGACGCGAGCCCGCCGCGGATCTGGCGAGGCGCGATCTCGGCGATGTATGCGGGAGCGATCACCGACGCGATGCCGATGCCGAGACCGCCGATGACGCGCCACAGCGCGAGGTCCCAGGCCGAGAACGCGAGGCCGGCGCCGATGGAGCTGACGAAGAACATGATCGCGCCGAGGAACATGACCCGCAGGCGCCCCCAGCGGTCCGACAGGTTGCCGGCGATGATCGCTCCCACGGCACAGCCGAGGAGGGCGATGGCGACGACGAACCCGGTGATGACGTCGTTGAGCGCGAAGTCCTTCGAGATCGAGTCGACGGCGCCGTTGATGACCGACGAGTCGAAGCCGAACAGGAAGCCGCCGACGGCGGCGGCGACCGAGAGGCCGATCGCCCGTCGCCCGTAGGGGCTTCGGAGAGAGAACGCGTCTGCGGGGATCGATCCGGTCGAACTCATGGTCGTACGCTAGCGGCCGACCGCCCCGAGGGCGAGGCAATCGACGGCTCGTCGGCGAACCGAGTGGTGCGGCTCCCGCCGGCGCCGCAGGACGGATGCCGGCACGCGTGGCGCCGGCGACCAAGGACTCCCGGCCGGCCCCCGCCGCGACGATGGGTACAGTGAACGCATGCCCGTGACACTCCTCGGTGCGGCCGAGATCCGCGCGCTGGCCGCCGACCTCGACGTGACGCCGACCAAGAAGCTCGGGCAGAACTTCGTCGTCGACGCAAACACGGTGCGCAAGATCGTGAGCGTCGCCGAGGTGGCTCCGGGCGACCGCGTGGTCGAGGTGGGGCCGGGACTCGGGTCGCTGACTCTCGCGATCCTCGAGGCGGGCGCATCCGTCACCGCCGTCGAGATCGACCACCGACTCGCCGAGCGCCTGCCGGCGACGGCGGCCGCGCACGGCGTCGCAGACGGCGCTCTCACCGTCGTGGACGCGGACGCGTTGCGTGTCACCGAGCTTCCGGGCGACCCCGCCGTGCTCGTGGCGAACCTGCCCTACAACGTCAGCGTGCCGGTCCTGCTGCACTTCCTCGAGAACTTCCCCGGCCTCGAACGCGGTGTGGTCATGGTGCAGGCCGAGGTGGGGGAGCGCCTCGCCGCCCCGCCCGGATCGAAGGTGTACGGCGCCCCGAGCGTCAAGGCCGCCTGGTACGGACCCTGGCGTCTGGCCGGCACCGTCTCGCGCCAGGTGTTCTGGCCCGTCCCGAACGTCGACAGCGTGCTCGTCGGATTCCGCCGCGACCCCGAGCCCCGCGGTGACGAGGCCCTCCGCCGGAGGACGTTCGGCATCGTCGACGCGGCTTTCCAGCAGCGGCGGAAGATGCTGCGTCAGGCCACGTCGGGCGTTCTCGGGGGCACCGCGGCCGCGGCGTCGGCGGTGCTGGAGAGCGCGGGAGTGGCGCCGACCGCACGCGGCGAGGACCTCTCCATCGACGATTTCGTGCGCATCGCGCGGGCTGCCGGAGACGCCGTCGTCGTGTGAGTTTCGTGATTGTTCACCGTGTGGTGACCGGACGGCCCGAAACATGCCGGTAACATTTCTGCGTCCGCCGTCCCGTTCCACGGGCAGCTCGCCTCGCGGCGGACCGGAGTGAATCGACATGCGACCCGCCGAATATCCGGCCCCTGAACGCATCTTGCTGCACATCAGCGACACCCACCTGCGCGCGGCGTCGACGCCGCGCCTGTTCGATGCCCTGGACGGTGCGGCCCAGCTGGCCCGCGCGCTGGGGGTCATCGAGGACTCGGGCATCCGGCCCGACGCGGTCGTCTTCACGGGCGACCTCGTCGACCTGGGGGAGCGCGGCGCCTACGCCGACCTCCGCGCCCTCGTCGAGCCGTTCGCAGCGCGCATCGGCGCACGGGTGCTGTGGGTGATGGGCAACCACGACGATCGTGCGGCATTCCGCGCCGAGCTGCTCGGCGAGGCATCGGATCTCCGCCCCGTCGACCGCGTCGACGAGCTCGACGGCCTCCGCGTCGTCACCCTCGACACGAGCGTCCCCGGGCACCACCACGGCGAACTGCGCGACGAGCAGCTCGCGTGGCTCGTCGACGTACTGGCCACGCCGGCGCCGCTCGGCACGATCCTCGCCATGCACCACCCTCCCGTTCCGGCGGTGCTGCCGCTCGCGGCGAGCGTCGAGCTGCGCGACCAGGCGCGCCTGGCGGCGGTGCTGCGCGGCAGCGACGTCCGCGCCGTCATCGCCGGCCATCTGCACTACTCGACCTTCGCGACCTTCGCCGGCATCCCCGTGTCGGTGGCGTCATCCACCTGCTACGCGCAGGACCTGACGGTTCCCGTCGGCGGCACCCGGCCGCAGGACGGCGCGCAGGCGTTCAATCTCGTCCACGTCTACGACGACACCGTCGTGCACTCGGTCGTGCCCGTCGACGCGCCGCGCACCCTCGAGTACATCGACGCCGACGAGGCGCAGCGCCGGCTGCGCCTGGCCGACGTCGCGCCCCTCAGCGCCGCGCCGAGGGATGCGCCGACCGAGCCGATTCCTCTGCTGCGCTGAGCTCGGCGCGCTCCCACGGCGCCCGCACCGGGAACATGCGCTCCAGCGCATCGCGAAGGCTCTGTACGCGCACGTCCTCGGGCACCTCGGCGTTGCCGCCGTCGTTGAGGCAGAACATGTCGACATCAGTGCGCTCGGCCAGGCGCTGCATGCGGCGAAGACCCGACGCCATCGTGGTCTGCGCGTAGCGCACGCGCGGCTCGCGCGTGGCGACGGCGCGCCCGGTCATGAGCGCGTAGTAGTGGTAGAGGCTGTTCGTGACCGAGATATCGGTGGCCGAGCGGAAGCGGGATGCCGCCGTCCGGGCGAAGTCGTCGGGGAAGGCCTCCTCGAGCTCGGCCATCACGCTCTTGCGCAGCGGCGTCGCGCAGTGGTCGAGGTCGCGCACGATGGTGCGCCCGAACCGCTCGCCGAGGAGGGCGCGGTTGACGCGGAGTCCGTTGTCGTGTCCGCTGCGGTGCGGCGCGGGGGCACCGGCCCCGATCCGCACCTCGCACTCGACGAACTTCGTCACCCCCCCGGGCGTGAAGAACAGCTCCGGCTCCACCAGCCGCCCGAAGAACATGTCGTCGTTCGAGTACAGGAAGTGCTCGGCCAGCCCCGGGATCCGGTGCAGCTGCGCCTCGACGGCGTGCGAGTTGTGGGTCGGCAGGACCGACGGGTCGGCGAAGAACTCCTCGCTGCGGACGATCGTCACCTTCGGGTGGTCGAGCAGCCACGACGGCGCGGGCGAGTCGGTCGCGATGAAGATCCGCCGCACCCAGGGCGCGTACATGTGGACGCTGCGCAACGCATAGCGCAGCTCGTCCACGTGCCGGAAGCGCGCGGGGCTGTCGTCGCCGTCGCCGACGACGTACTCGGCCATCTGGGCGGCGCGCATGCGCTGGAACGCGCTCGATGAGCCGTCCACCCACGAGAAGACGAGGTCGACCTCCTCGGTGAACTCGTGGGGCTGCGGATCGAACATGCCGTCGAGCGTCCGCCAGGAACGCCCGTAGCGCTCGACGGTCGTGTACGCGAGGTCGTCGGCGGGCGTGAGCTTGCGGGTGAGTGCGTTGTCGCGCGGCGCCTCGACGAGGTCGTCGGTGAAGCGCCAGAGCTCGAGGTGGGCGCCGAGCGCGGCGGTGTAGCGAAGGGTGCCGTTGCGGCTGATCCGGGGACGGTAGACGCGCACGGCCGTCGGTGCCGCCGCGAGGGGCTGGGCGTCTGAGGCGAGCACCGGCGGACGCCCCTTCGCCTTGAGGTACAGCGGCTCCGTATCGCAGAGACCGTCGAGCGCCGCCAGGGCGGCGTCGCGATCGGCGAGGTCGATCGCCAGCGCGGGGACCGCGCGATCGTGGCGGATGAGCGTCACGGTGATGCCGGCCGCCTCCAGGGCGCCGGCGACGAGCAGCAGATCCGACGTGCGGGCCTCGACCGGCGTGACATCGTCGTGCACGAGATGCAGGATGCCGCGGTCGACGGCGATGTCCGCGCGCTCCAGCAGCCCCGTCCACGTACGGGCGGGCTGCGGCAGAGCCGAGAGTGCGGCCATATTTCCTCCTTCGCTGGCGACGACGTGTCGCCGTCCGGTGTGGTCACCCTAGGCATCATCCGTTACGAAGACGTTTCCTCTTGCATCCCTTGACAGGCCGGCACTGCGTGTGCCCTGCTCGAGGACACCCGGGGGAGTACACGCCGGCGGCTGTCACCTGCGCGCCGGACGCCGCGCCGATAGCCTGGACCGGTGACCGAAGACGCGCGCTACCTGTCCCGTGGAGGAGACCTCCACCGCCCTTACGCCGCCGCCCACGACCGCTACGATCTCGCGGAATACCGCCGCGTCGGAACGTCGGGCCTGACCCTTCCGCCCGTCTCTCTCGGCCTGTGGTGGAACTTCGGCGACAACATCCCGTTCGACAACCAGCGGGCGCTGCTGCGCCACGCCTTCGATCGCGGCATCACCCACTTCGATCTGGCCAACAACTACGGTCCGCCGTACGGCAGCGCCGAGACGAACTTCGGCCGCATGATGCGCGAGGACTTCGCCCCGTACCGCGACGAGCTCATCATCTCGTCGAAGGCCGGCTACGACATGTGGCACGGGCCCTACGGGAACGGCGGCGCGCGCAAGTACCTGCTGGCCAGCGCGGAGCAGTCCCTGCGGCGCATGAACGTCGACTACGTCGACATCTTCTACTCGCACCGCGTCGATCCCGACGTGCCGGTCGAAGAGACCGTGGGGGCGCTCGACACGCTGGTGCGTCAGGGCAAGGCCCTCTACGTGGGCATCTCGTCGTACAGCGCCGAGCGGACGGCGGTGGCGGCATCCGTGGCCCGCTCGCTCGGCACCCCGCTGGTCATCCACCAGCCGTCGTACTCGATCCTCAACCGCTGGATCGAAGACGGCCTGACGGGCGTCCTGACGCAGGAGGGCATGGGCGCGATCGCGTTCACTCCGCTCGCCCAGGGCCTGCTCACCGACAAGTACCTCGGCGACGGTTCCGCCGAGCGCGCGCAGCAGCGCGCGTCGCTTCCGGGCGGCTCGCTCAGCGAGAAGGGTCTCAGCACCCTCCGCTCGCTCGACGTCATCGCGAAGGGGCGCGGGCAGACGCTCGCGCAGATGGCGATCCAGTGGGTGCTGCGCGACCCCGTGGTCGCATCCGCGCTGATCGGCGCATCGCGTCCGGCGCAGCTCGACGAGAACCTCAAGGCGCTCGATGGTCCGGCGTTCGACACCGAGGAGCTCGAGCGCATCGACGCGCTGTCGGACGGCATCGACGTGGACCTCTGGGCGGAATCGGCGAACCGGTGACGCAGGCTCTCGCCCCCGACGGCGTCCGGGTGCGGGCGCCGGGCAAGCTGAACCTCTTCTTCGAGGTCGGCGGCGTGCACGACGACGGCTACCACGACGTCGCGTCGGCGTACCAGGCGGTCTCGCTCTACGAGGACGTGTGGGCCTCGTCGTCCGACGAGTTCACCGTGGCGATCTCAGGCACGGTCGACGTGTCGGGCGTGCCGGCCGACGACCGCAACCTCGCGGTGCGCGCGGCGCGGCTCGTGGCTCAGCGCATCGGGTACTCCGGCGGCGTGCACCTCGACATCGTCAAGCACGTGCCCGTCGCCGGCGGCATGGGCGGCGGATCCGCGGATGCCGCAGCCGCCCTCGTCGCCTGCGACGCGCTGTGGGGGGCCGAGCTCGGCAGCGCCGAACTGCACAAGCTGGCGTCCCGTCTGGGCGCCGACGTCCCCTTCGCCCTCATGGGAGGAACGGCGATCGGAACCGGCCGCGGCGACCAGCTCAGCCCTGCCCTCGCGAAGGGCCGGTTCGACTGGGTGCTGGTGCCGTCGAACGCGGGCCTGTCGACCCCCGAGGTGTACGCGCACCTCGACGAGCTGCGCGCGCGCCCCGACATCGCGGCGACCGGTGCGCCGGCCGTGGATCCGGCGGTGCTGCAGGCGCTGCGCGCCGGCGATCCGGTCGCCCTCGCCGAACACACCCGCAACGACCTGCAGATCGCGGCGCTCTCGCTGCTCCCGCAGCTGCGGGAGGTGCTCGAACTGGGCGAGGAGTCCGGAGCGCTCGCGGGGCTGGTGTCGGGGTCCGGCCCTACCCTGGCATTCCTGGCCGTCGATCCGGAGTCCGCACTCGAACTGCAGATCACGCTGTCGGCCGCGGGGTACGAGGCGCTTCACGTGCACGGCCCGGTGGCCGGTGCGCGTGTGGTCACCTAGACCGCCGGCCTGAGTCCCGCACGCCGACCTGAGCCCGCCCCTGCGGGTGTGGAGAGGAAGATCCCATGAACACGCTTGATCGCATGCGCGGTGCCGACGAGTCCGACCGCGCGGCCTTCCGGGCCGGACCCGTCGACGAGCAGTCCCGCGCACGCCTCGCCGCGAACGGCCTCGACTACCGCCGGCTCGAGGTCGACGGCGACGGGTTCGTCGGCTGGCTGCAGAGCGTGGTGCGGGGCTTCCAGGACGGCGAACGCACCGACGAGCAGGTTGCGGCCACGCGCGACCGCAGCGGCTACCGACGGCTCACGGGGGTCTACGACCCCGCCGGACCGATGGCCGATGCGCCGGTCGCGACCATCGCGTCCTGGCTCGGCGAGCTCACCGTGCCCGGCGGCGCGGCGATCCCGTCGTGCGCGATCTCGGCTGTGACGGTGGCGCCCACCCACCGTCGGCGCGGCGTCGCCCGGTCCATGCTCGAGGGGGAGCTGCGGGCCGCTCACGGCGCCGGCATCCCGATGGCGATGCTCACGGTGAGCGAGTCACCGCTCTACGGCCGCTACGGATTCGCCCCCGCCGCTGCGAGCGCGTCGTGGCGGATCGAGACCAAGCGCGCCGCGTGGATCGGCCCGCAGCCCGCCGGGCGCATCGACTTCGTCACCCGCGAGCGCGTGCGGGAACTGCTGCCGTCGCTGCACGAGCGTGTGCGCCACCGCTTCCCGGGCGAGATCGACGTTCCCGGTGGTCACTGGGACGGGTTCGCCGGCACGAGTCCGGCCGCGGAGAAGGCGGGCGAGAAGCGCGCCGTGCAGTACACGGATGCCGAGGGCGAGGTGCGAGGCGCCGCGGTGTACGCCGTGCGCGAGAACCACGACGACTTCACCAAGGCGACGGTCACCGTCCACTACCTCCTGGCCGAGACGGACGACGCGTATGCCGCGCTGTGGCGGTTCCTGCTGGAGCTGGACCTGGTGGCCGAGGTCCACGCGGGCGAGCTGTCGATCGACGAGCCGCTACTGTGGATGATCGCCGATCAGCGTGCGGCGAAGGTCGCGATCCGCGATCACCAGTACGTGCGGATCATCGACGTGGTCGCATGCCTCGAGACGCGTCGCTACGGCGCGGCGGGAACGCTCGTGCTCGACGTGTCAGACCCGATCGGGCTCTCGACGGGCCGCTACCTGCTCGAGGTCGACGCGGACGGCGTCGGACGGGTGACGACGCTCGCCGACGGCGAGTCGCCCGACGGAGCGGTGGAGGTCGCGCTCGGCATCACGGAGCTGTCGGCCACCTACCTCGGAGCCGTTTCGCCGGCGACGCTCGCCGCGGCGGGACGTGTGAGGACGACGGATGCCGTGGCCGCTGCTCGCGTGCTGGGCTGGCACACCGCGCCCCGGCTGAGCATCTGGTACTGACCCCGCCAGAACGCCCACCGACCCGGACTCCTGGACGCCCGGCGCGCGGCCGGGCCCCGCACCTCGCCTAGCCTGGAGGGGACATGGCACATCTTCTGGGGGCCGAGGCCCTGCACCTGGAGTTCCCGACGAAGGTCGTCTTCGACCGGGTCTCGCTCGGCATCGACGAGGGCGACCGCATCGGCGTCGTCGGCCGCAACGGCGACGGCAAGTCGAGCCTGCTGGCGATGCTCGCCGGCCGGCTCGAACCCGACGGCGGTCGCGTGACGGTGCGCGGCGGCGTTCGCGTCGGCGTGCTCGACCAGGCGGACACGCTGGACGACACGCTCACGGTGCGCCAGACGGTCGTCGGCGATCGTCCCGACCACGAGTGGGCCGGTGGCGCCCGAGCGCGCGATGTCATCGCCGGGCTGCTGGGCGATCTGCCTTGGGACGGACCCGTCGCTGGGCTGTCGGGCGGCCAGCGGCGGCGCGTCTCGCTCGCGACGCTGCTCGTGGGCGACCATGACGTGCTCTTCCTCGACGAGCCCACCAACCACCTCGACGTCGAGGCCATCTCGTGGCTCGCCGCGCACATCAAGGGCCGCTGGCCGGCCAACCAGGGCGGCCTCCTGGTCGTGACCCACGATCGCTGGTTCCTCGACGAGGTGTGCAACACCACGTGGGAGGTGCACGACCGCCTCGTCGAGCCCTTCGAGGGCGGCTATGCGGCGTACATCCTGCAGCGGGTCGAGCGCGACCGCCAGTCCGCGGTGATCGAGCAGCGGCGACAGAACCTGGCACGCAAAGAGCTGGCGTGGCTGCGCCGCGGTGCGCCCGCGCGCACGTCCAAGCCGAAGTTCCGCATCGACGCCGCCAACGTCCTGATCGCGGACGTGCCCGAGATTCGCGACGCGACCGAACTGCGCTCGCTCGCCGTCTCGCGCCTCGGCAAGGACGTCGTCGACCTTCTCGACGCCGCCGTCTCGTACGACGGCCGCGAGGTGCTGCATCCGGTCGAGTGGCGTATCGCTCCCGGCGAGCGCACCGGCATCCTCGGTGTCAACGGCGCCGGCAAGTCGACCCTTCTCGGACTCGTGGCGAGCGACGTCGAGCCCACCGCGGGGCGGGTCAAGCGCGGCAAGACGGTGAAGGTCGCGACCCTCACCCAGCGCCTCGACGAACTCGAGGAGCATCTCAACGATCCGGTGCGCGTCGTCATCTCGCGCCTGCGCACGACCTACACGTTCGGGGCCGGCTCCAAGGCGCAGGAGCTCACTCCCGGCCAGCTGCTCGAGAGCATGGGCTTCCAGAGCGCGCAGCTCTCGACGCCGGTGAAGGACCTCTCGGGCGGTCAGAAGCGGCGGCTGCAGCTGCTGCTGATCCTGCTCGAGCAGCCGAACGTGCTCATCCTCGACGAGCCCACGAACGACCTCGACACGGACATGCTGGCCGCCATCGAGGATCTGCTCGACTCCTGGCCGGGCACGCTCCTCGTCGTGTCGCACGACCGGTACTTCATCGAGCGCGTCACCGACCAGCAGTACGCGATCCTCGACGGCCATCTGCGCCACCTCCCCGGAGGCGTCGACGAGTACCTGCGGCTGCGCGCCCGGGCACTGAGCGAGCGCGACGACACGAAACGCGGCGCCGCAACGGATGCCGCAGGCTCCGCGTCTACGTCCCCCTCGCTGTCGGGCGCCGACCTGCGCGCCGCGCAGAAGGAGGTATCTGCGCTCGAGCGTCGGCTCGAGAAGCTCGAGTCGCAGATCGGTGCCGCCCGCGTCTCGCTCGCCGACCACGACCAGGCGGACTATGTAGGCCTCGGAGCGGAGATGGCGCGCATCGGCGAACTCGAGAAGGAGCGCGACGGCGTCGAGGAACGCTGGTTCGAGCTCACCGAGCAGATCGGCTGACCTCGGCGATCTAGTCGTGGGCGTCGAAGCCGAGGCTGAGCTTTCGCAGCAGCCCGGCGAGCCGCTCCCGGTCGCCGCGCGAGAGGGTGTCGAGCAGCAGGGCCTCGGCGTCGACGAGACGCGTGATGGCGGCATCCACCCGGATCTTCCCCTCGTCTGTCAAGGTGACCAGGACGCTCCGGCCGTCGTCGGGATCGGACTCGCGGCGCACCAGCCGTCGGCCGACCAGGCGATCGATGCGGTTGGTCATCGTGCCGCTCGAGACGAGCGTCTGCTGCAGCAGCTGCTTGGGACTGAGCTGGAACGGCTCTCCCGCGCGGCGGAGAGCGGACAGCACGTCCCACTCCCACGGCTCAAGCTCGCTCCGACGGAAGGCGTCGCGCCGCGCGCGGTCGAGGTGCCGCGAGAGACGGTCGACGCGCGAGAGCACGCCGAGCGGTGAGAAGTCGAGGTCGGGGCGCTGCGTCGTCCAGGCCTCGACGATGCGGTCCACTTCGTCGCTCTGCGCCGTCATGCCCTCATTATCGCGGGGCCGATGCTTCCGCAGGCTCAGCGACCGGAGGCGGTCTGGCAGACTTGACGGGCGGCATCCGGAGTCCTGGTCGCCGCGTTCCGCCGTGGTGTAACGGCAGCACGACAGCCTTTGGAGCTGTGAGGTTCAGGTTCGAATCCTGGCGGCGGAGCATGACCGACACCCCTGACAACGCTCTGGCCGTCATCGTCCTCGCCGCCGGACAGGGCACCCGCATGAAGTCGTCGCTGCCGAAGGTGCTGCACCGCATCGGCGGTCGCCCCCTCGTCGGGCACGTCCTCGCCTCCGCCGCCGCCCTGACGCCGGCGCGCACCCTCGTCGTCGTGCGCCATGAGCGCGACCAGGTGGCCGCGGCGGTCGCCGACCTGGCACCCGAGGCGCGGGTCGTCGACCAGGACGAGGTCCCCGGCACCGGCCGCGCCGTCGAGGTCGCGCTCGCCCAGCTCGAGGGCTTCGCCGGCGATGTGCTCGTGCTCTCGGGCGACTGCCCGCTGGCAGATGCCGGGACCCTGACCGCGTTCCTCGCGGCGCACCGCACGACCGATGCGGAAGTGACCGTCATGACCGCCGTCGTCGACGACCCGAACGGGTACGGACGCGTGATCCGCGACGCCGACGGAGACGTCGCCCGCATCGTGGAGCAGAAGGACGCCGACGACGCCGAGGTCGCGGTCCGCGAGATCAACGCGGGCATGTACGTCTTCCGCATCGACGCGCTGCGCACCCACCTGCCGGCGATCGGCATCGACAACGCTCAGGCGGAGAAGTACCTCACCGACGTCGCGGGGCTCGTCCGGCGAGCCGGCGGCAGGGTCGCGGCATCCGTCGTCGACGACGTCACCGTCACGTACGGCGTGAACGACCGCGCCCAGCTCTCGGAGGTCGGGCGTCTGCTCAACGCGCGCACGGTGCGCCGCTGGCAGCTCGAGGGGGCGACGATCCTCGACCCGGCGACCACCTGGATCGACGTCGACGCGAAGCTCGCCCCCGACGTGACGGTGCTTCCCAACACGCACATCCTCGGCGCCACCGTGATCGACACCGGCGCGATCGTCGGACCCGACACGAGCCTCGTCGACTGCGAGGTCGGAGAGGGCGCCACCGTCCGGCGCGCCGACGCGACGCTCGCCGTGATCGGCGCCCACGCGACCGTCGGCCCGTTCGCATACGTCCGCCCCGGCACGTACCTCGGCGACAACGGCAAGATCGGCACCTTCGTCGAGACGAAGAACTCGACCATCGGCGAGGGCAGCAAGGTGCCGCACCTGTCGTACATCGGCGACACCACGATCGGCCGCGGCGTCAACCTCGGCGCCGGCGCGATCACCGCCAACTACGACGACCTGGCCAAGCACCGCACCGAGATCGGCGACGAAGTGCACGCCGGCTCGCATAACGTCTTCGTGGCGCCCGTTAGGATCGGAGACGGCGCGAAGACGGGGGCGGGGGCGGTCATCCGCAAGGATGTGCCCGCCGGTGCTCTCGCTCTCAGCGTCGCCCCTCAGCGCAACGTCGAGGGGTGGGTCGAGAAGAACAGACCGGGTACTCACGCGGCGGATGTCGCCGCCAAGGCCCGCAGCGCACAGAAGGCGGACGATGGCGCGCAAGAAGAAGACCGTTGAACTCGACCGGGCGAATGACATCGCCCCGGGCCTCGTCGCCAAGACGAAGAAGCGGCTCGTCATCGCGCGCGGGAGCTCGCATCCCGAGCTCGCGGCGCAGGTCGCCGAGCAGCTGAGCACGGAGCTCGTCCCCACCGAGTACCGCACGTTCGCGTCGGGTGAGATCCTGACGCGGTTCGAGGTCTCGATCCGCGGCTGCGACCTGTTCCTCATCCAGAGCTTCGGGCCGCCGGTCAACGAGTGGATGATGGAGACCCTCATCATGCTCGACGCCGCGAAGCGGGCGTCGGCCAAGCGCATCACCGTCGTCGCGCCGTACTTCCCGTACTCGCGTCAGGACAAGAAGGGCCGGGGCCGCGAGCCCATCAGCGCCCGCCTCGTCGCCGACCTGTTCAAGACCGCCGGCGCCGACCGCGTCATGAGCGTCGACCTGCACGCCGCGCAGATCCAGGGCTTCTTCGACGGTCCCGTGGACCACCTGTTCGCCAAGCCTGTGCTGCTGGAGTACTTCGAGAACACGCTCAGCGAGACGGACCGCGCCCGCCTCACCGTCGTCTCACCCGACACCGGACGCGTGCGCGTGGCGGACCAGTGGTCCGACAGCCTGGGCGCTCCGCTGGCGATCATCCACAAGCGCCGCGACCCCAACGTCGCCAACCAGGTCACCGTCAATGAGATCGTCGGCGCCGTCGACGGACGCGTCTGTCTGCTCGTCGACGACATGATCGACACGGGTGGCACGATCGTGAAGGCCGCCGAGGCGCTCAAGGCCAACGGCGCGACCAAGGTCATCGTCGCCGCGACGCACGCGATCTTCAGCGATCCCGCCGCCGAACGCCTGCAGAGCCCGGCGATCGACGAGGTCGTCGTGACCGACACGGTGCCGATCCCCGACGAGAAGCGGTTCCCGAGCCTTACGATTCTGCCAATCGCACCGCTTCTCGCACGCGCGATCCACGAAGTGTTCGAGGACGGCTCCGTCACCAGCATGTTCGACGGGGCGGCCTGACGCCGGCACAGGGTCGGACCCCCGACTCCGCGGCGGCGACGGAAGGATGACGAATCCATGACGCAGCCGCTGAGCTCCGCACCGTTGACCGAAGCGCGCCTCACCGTGGCGCGTCCCTGGGCGCTGGCCACCGGCGAGGTGCTGGCGCATCTCGAGGCCGACGCCGGGGGACTGCGCGCAGCCGACGCGGCGGCGCGCCTGGAGATCGCCGGACCCAACCGCCTCCCCGAGCCTGCGCGCAAGCCGGCGGTGCTGCGGTTCCTGGCGCACTTCAACGACACCCTGATCTACATCCTGCTGGGCGCCGCGGTCATCAAGGCGCTCATGGGGGACTGGCTCGACTTCTGGGTGATCATGGTCGTCGCGATCATCAACGCGGTGATCGGCTATATCCAGGAGGGGCGCGCCGAGAAGGCGCTCGCCGGCATCCGCGGGATGCTGTCGGCTGACGCCAGTGCGCGCCGCGACGGCGGCTGGGTGACGGTGGCCGCCGCCGACCTGGTGCCGGGCGATGTCGTGCGGCTCATGCCCGGCGACAAGGTGCCCGCCGACCTGCGGCTTCTCCAGGCCTTCCAGCTGCGCATCGATGAGGCCGCGCTCACGGGGGAGTCCGTCCCGTCGTCGAAGACCACCGACCCGTCGGTCCCGGAGGCGGGGGTGGGCGACCGCGGATCGATGGCGTTCTCCGGCACCATCGTCAGCGCCGGGCAGGGCCGGGGCGTCGTCACCGCCACCGGATCCGACACCGAGCTCGGCCGCATCCAGAGCCTCGCCGACGAGGCCGAGTCGCTGGCCACGCCGCTCACCCGCCAGCTCGACGGGTTCGGCCGCGTGCTCACCGTCGTGATCCTGGCGATGGCGGCGATCATGATGATGATCGGGCGCTTCCTGCACGGGATGCCGTACCCCGAGCTCATCTCGGCGGCCATCGGGTTCGCCGTCGCGGCGATCCCCGAGGGGCTGCCGGCGCTGGTGACCATCACGCTCGCGATCGGCGTGCAGCAGATGGCCCGCCACAACGCCATCACGCGCAAGCTCCCCGCGGTCGAGGCGCTCGGCTCGGTGACCACGGTGTGCTCCGACAAGACGGGCACGCTCACCCGCAACGAGATGACCGTGCGGCACATCGTCACACCGCTGGGCGAGTACAGCGTCACCGGGCTGGGCTACGTGCCCGAGGGCGAGATCGTCCGCGCGGCCACGGCTGCGGGCGCGGCTTCGGACCCCGACGCCGCTGCTGCCGAGGGCGCGGGGGCACCTGCCGACCGCGGCGATCTGGCGGCGCTCCTGGCCATCGCGACGCTCTGCAACGACGCCCACATCGTCCGCGGCGACGACGGCGAGTGGGGCCTCGTCGGCGAGCCGACGGAGGGCGCGCTCAAGGTCGTCGCGATGAAGGGCGGTGTCGGGAGCGCGGGCGGACGCCGGGTCGCGGTCATCCCGTTCGACTCTGCCAACAAGCTGATGGCGACGCTCAACGAGGGCGCCCGATCCGGGGGTGCGGCCGGCGAGGTCTCGCGGGCGATCCTCGTAAAGGGCGCGCCCGACCGCCTGCTCGAGCGCTCGCTCACCCAGCGCGGCGCCGACGGGTCCGAGCCGCTCGACCTGGTGCGCTGGAACGCGGCGATCGAGGCGCTGAGCTCGCAGGGCCTGCGCGTGCTCGCGGCGGCACGCAAGCCGGTGCGACCGACGACCGACGAGTTCGCGCTCGACGACCTCATCGACCTCGAGTTCATCGGCCTCTGGGGGATCGTGGACCCGCCCCGGCCGGAGGCCGTCGAGGCGATCGCGGACTGCCACACCGCCGGCATCCGCGTGAAGATGATCACGGGAGACCACGCCGGCACCGCCCTCGCCATCGCGCACGAGATGGGGCTCGCCGGCTCCGACGCCGAGGTGCTCACGGGCGCGGAGCTCGAGGCGCTCACCCAGGAGCAGCTGCGCGAGGTCGTGCGCGACGTCGACGTGTACGCGCGCACGAGCCCCGAGCACAAGATCCGCATCGTGCGGGCGCTGCAGTCGCACGGCGAGGTCGTCGCGATGACCGGTGACGGGGTCAACGACGCTCCCGCGCTGACGCGGGCCGACGTCGGCATCGCGATGGGCATCAAGGGCACCGAGGCGACCAAGGAGGCCGCCGAGTTCGTGCTGGCCGACGACAACTTCGCGACGATCCGCAGCGCGATCGCCGAGGGACGTCGCATCTACGACAACCTGCGCAAGTCGATCGTGTTCCTGCTGCCGACCAACGGAGCCCAGTCGCTCGTGATCCTCGTCGCCGTCGTGTTCGGGCTCGCGCTGCCGATCACGAGCGTGCAGGTGCTGTGGGTCAACATGGTGACCGCGGTGACCCTCTCGCTCGCGCTCGCGTACGAGCCGGCCGAGCGCGGCATCATGCGCCGCCCCCCGCGCGCCACCGGCGGACCGATCATCGATCGCCGCGAGCTCGGGTTCGTGCTGGTCGTGTCGCTCCTCATCGGCGGCGCCGCGATGGGCGTCTTCTACGGCGTCGTCGCGACCGGAGCCGACATCGAGGTGGCCCGCACCGAGGCCGTGCTCATGCTCGCGCTCGGACAGCTCGCGTATCTGCTCAACTGCCGGTTCCTCGGGCGCTCGAGCCTCACCCTCGACGTGCTGCGGGGCAACCGCGTGGTGTGGTGGTCCGCGATCGCCCTCATCGTGCTGCAGCTGATCTACACCTACGTGCCGTTCATGAACGTGCTGTTCGACTCGCGGCCGCTGGACGCGGCATCCTGGATCCTCCCGATCGTGGTGTCCATCGGCATCTTCCTCGCCGTCGAGGTGCTCAAGGCTGTGCTGCGCGCACGAGGCACGTCATCGACGACCCCGGACACCCTCAAAGGCGGCTCATAGGAGCGGTTGGCAGGATCCTTTCCAGACGCTTCCGCGTCACCGCTCGCACGACACGAGCCCGACACGAGCCAGGAGGACCGTCATGATCCGCACCGCACTCGCTTCCCGCCCCGTTCGCGCCGGAGCGGCGCTGACCGCCGTCGCCGGCATCGCGCTCCTCGCCGGCTGCACGCCGGAGGCCTCGGAGGCCGAAGAACCGGCGACACCCGACACCTCGGAGAGCACCGACAGCGGCTCCGCCGACAGCGGCTCGAGCGGCGCGTACGCCGACGGCACGTACACGGCGGACGGCTCGTACGCGACGCCCGAATCGGTCGAGACGATCACCGTCACGGTGACCCTCGAGGACGACGTGATCACGGCGGTCGAGGTGACCGGCGACCCGCAGAAGCGCGAGTCGGAGCAGTACCAGGGCGAGTTCATCGGCGGCATCGCCGATGTCGTCGTCGGGCAGGACATCGACGACATCCAGGTCAGTCGCGTCGCGGGGTCGTCGCTCACCAGCGGCGGGGTCAACGAGGCCATCGAGACGATCAAGTCCGAGGCGGCGAACTAGGCCGTGCACACCGCGCCGGACTCCTGGCGCTTCGACGCCATCGGCACGACGTGGGAGATCGTCACCGAGCGTGGCCTGCCGGCGGCGGCGCGCGACGAGGTGACCGCGCGCATCGACGAGTTCGACCGCGAGTGGTCGCGATTCCGGGCGGACTCGGTCGTGAGCGCCCTGGCGCGGACGGCCGGTTCCGTCCCCGCGCCGGCGGATGCGGTGCCGATGCTCGACGCCCTCGCCGCCCTCTCGGACGCGACGGCAGGGGCCGTCAACCCGCTCGTCGGCGGATCCCTCGTCGCGCGCGGCTACGACGCCGCCTACTCGCTCCGTGATCGCGGGGCGACGCCGGCGCCTGCCGAATGGCGGGAGCTGCTGAGCTGGCACGACGGGCGCCTCACGCTGGTCGAGCCGGCCACGATCGACGTCGGCGCCCTCGGGAAGGGCCGCCTCGTGGACCTGGTCCTCGGCATCCTCAGGAGCACCGAATCGGGCGACATCACGGTCGACGCCGGCGGCGACCTGGCTGTGCGGGGGCGTCCGCAGCGCATCGGGCTCGAGCACCCGTTCGATCCGCGTCGTGCCATCGGCGTGTGGGAGGTGACGGATGCCGCGCTCTGCGCGTCGGCCGTCAACCGGCGCGCGTGGCCCTCGGCGACGGGCACCGCACTGCACCACGTGCTCGACGCGCGCACCGGGCAGCCGGTGCGGACGATCGCCGCGACGTGGACCGTGGCGGCCGATGCGATGGCCGCGGATGCCGTCGCGACGGCCCTGTTCTTCGACGGCGGCCCCCGCCTCGCCCACGAGTGGGGCGTCGAATGGGTGCGCATGACGACGGACGGCCGCGTCGAGTGGTCTCCGGGATGCCGCGCCGACCTGTTCGTGCGAACGGATGTCGGACCCGGGATCGCGCCGGCTTCGCGACCGAATAGCCTGGAACAGTGACCGAACCCCTCTCCGGACACGTCATCGCGGTCGCCCGCGACGACGCGCATCGCTTCAGCAAGCCGACGCGCGAGAGCATCACCCTGATCGCCGGCATCGGCGTCGAGGGCGACGCCCACGCCGGCACCACCGTGCAGCACCTGTCCCGCATCCGGCGCGATCCCACGACGCCCAACCTGCGCCAGGTGCACCTGATCCACGCCGAGCTGTTCGACGACATGGCCGAGCGCGGCCACGAGGTGCACCCGGGCGCCCTGGGCGAGAACGTGACCACCGCCGGCATCGACCTGCTCGGGCTGCCGCGCGGCACGCGACTCGCACTGGGCGACGACGCGGTGATCGAGATCACGGGCCTCCGCAACCCCTGTGTCCAGATCGACGGCGTCTCGGAGGGACTGATGAAGGAGCTGGTCCACCTCGACGACACGGGCGCCACCGTGCGCCTGGCGGGCGTCATGTCGGTCGTGCTCGAGGGCGGCGTCGTGCGCCCGGGCGACGGCATCCGCGTCATCCCGCCCGCAGGCCGCCCTCAGCCCCTGCAGCCGGTGTGACCCGGATGGGCACTCTCACCGCCATCTGGAATCGCGCCTTCGCGGTGCTCGGCCGCGTGTCGATGTACCGCCTCGTGTATCTCGCGCTCGCGACGCTGGCCGTCGTGGCCCTGCTGCTCTCGTTCTTCGGCCTCGTCGGCCCCGATCCGCTGCAGCTGATCGTGACGCTCGCGGTGCTCTCGGCGGTGTGCGTGGGGGTGGATGCCGCCGCCCAGCGCGTGCTCAACCTGCCGTGGCGCCTCGAGTCGTCGCTCATCACGGCGCACATCCTGCTGTTCGTGCTGCGCCCGACGCTCGAGCTCGTGGGGCTGCTGGGGATCGTGATCGCCGCCGCGGTCGCCTCGCTCTCGAAGTATCTGCTCGCGTGGCGGGGACGCCACATCTTCAACCCTGCGGCGGTGGGCGCGACGGTGCTGACGCTGCTCGGCCTGGCATGGCCCGGTCTCGGCGCGTCGTCCTGGTGGGTGGGGACGCCGGCGCTCGCCGCGCCCGTCATCCTGCTCGGGCTCGCGGTGCTGGTGCGCACCGAGAAGCTGCGGGTCGTCGCCGTGTTCCTGGTGTTCGCAGTCGCGGTCGCGGTCTTCCGCACCGCCGCGCAGTACCAGACCGCGGGCGTCGAGATCGACGTGCTCGACCTGCTGTGGCCGATCCTCTGGTCGTCGCCGTTCCTCTTCCTCGGGGCGTTCATGCTGTCCGAGCCGCTCACGCTGCCGCCGCGCCGCTGGCAGCAGCTGACCGTCGCCACGGTGGTCGGCGTGCTGGCCGGGTGGCCCATCCCGATCGGCGACATCACCCTCGGCCAGGAGCGGGCGCTCCTCGTCGGCAACCTCGTCGCGTTCGCGTTCGCCGTGCGCACCGCCGTGCGCCTCACCCTCGTCGCACGCGCCGAGCCCACACCGAGCGTGCAGGAGCTCACCTTCCGCGTGCACGACCGGCTCGGGTTCCTTCCGGGCCAGTACCTCGAGCTCGAGGTGCCGCACCGCCACCCGGACGCCCGTGGCACGCGTCGCGAGTTCAGCATCGCGTCGGCGCCCGAGGACCTGCCGCTGCTGAAGGTGGCGTTCAAGGACGGCAAGACCACCAAACCCCTGAGCTCGTACAAGAAGGCGCTCGCCGAGGTTCAGCCCGGCGACGCGCTCGCGATCACCGGCGTCTGGGGCGACTTCCTGCTGCCCAAGCGCGACGGGGCGCCGATCCTGATGGTGGCCGCCGGCATCGGTGTCACGCCGTTCGTGTCGCAGCTGCGCCACGCGCGGGCCGCTGCCCTCGACCGCGACATCGTCCTGGTCTACGTGGCGTCGGATTCCTCGGAGCTGGCGTACCGCGACGAGATCGCGGCATCAGGTGCGCGCGTCATCCTGTTCACCCGCGACCGGCCGGCGGATCTGCCGGACCACTGGGTGTGGGCGCAGGGCGTGCGCCTCGACGCCGACGGGCTCCTGCGCGTCGTGCCCGACATCGGGTCGCGTCACGCGTACATCTCGGGTCCGGCGGCGCTCATCGCTGATCTCGCGCCGGCGCTCGAGCGCGCCCGCTCGATCACGACGGACGCCTTCAGCGGCTACTGAGCCGTCCCTCGCGCCCCGGCCTGTGGCCGTGAGACCTCATCTGACGGCCGAGACATCGGGTGAACCCCGCGGTCTCGGCGGTCAGATGAGGTCTCGACGTCGTGGGGCGGCGGGTCGTCGCACGCGCGGGACGGCACGGGGCGGCGCGGGGATCAGGCCGGGCCGGCGGAGCGAGCGGGCAGGCGCACCTCGAACGTCGTGTCGCCGGGCGTGCTGTCGACACGGATGCCGCCGCCGTGGGCGTCGACGATGGCACGGGCGATCGAGAGGCCGAGGCCGGTACCGCCGGTCTGGCGCGCCCGCGAGCGGTCGGCGCGCGCGAAGCGCTCGAACAGCTCGTCCTTGATCGACGGATCGATGCCCGGGCCGTCGTCGTGCACCCGCAGGACGGCGGTGTCGCCCTCGCGGACGACGCTCACGGTGACCGTCGTCCCGGGCGGGGTGTGCGTCCGCGCATTCGCGAGGAGATTCGCGGCGACCTGGTGCAGGCGTCCGGTGTCGCCGGCGATAAGCACGGGATCGTCGCCGACCTCGAGCACCCACTCGTGATCGGGGCCGGTGGGTGTCGCGTCGCCGACCGCGTCGATCGCGACGCGCGTGAGATCGACGGTGCCGTAGACGAGCTCCTGGCCCTCGTCGAGGCGCGCCAGCAGCAGCAGGTCCTCGACGAGCGAGGTCATGCGCAGCGACTGGGCCTGGATGCGCTCGAGCGAAGCTTCCGTGGTCTCGATGGTCGCCGCACCCTGCCCGCGGCTGAGTGCCTTCAGCGACAGCTCGCTGTAGCCGCGGATCGACGAGAGCGGTGTGCGCAGCTCGTGGCTCGCGTCCGCGACGAACGCGCGCATGCGCTCCTCGTTGCGCTGGCGAGCGGAGAGCGACTCGTCCACGTGGTCGAGGAGCGTGTTCAGCGCTTCGCCCACACGGCCGACCTCGGTGCGCGGGTCGGCCTGGTGGGACGGCACCCGTTCGGCGATGGTGACCTCGCCCTGGTCCAGTCGCTGGGTCGAGACCCGGGCTGCCGTGTCGGCGACGGCGCGCAGGGGTGCGAGGCCTCGCCGGATGGTCCAGGCGGTCGCTACCGCGAGCAGGATCAGGCCACCGGCCGTGAGGAGGCCGATCGTGGTCAGCATGCGTCCGATCGTCGCCGCGACGTCATCGCGTGAGAGTCCCAGGACGACGATGGACCCTCCGACGGGTTCTCCCTGCACGCGGAACGTCCCCACGTCATCGATCGTCACGACGAGGGGGCCCTCCTCGGGAATGCGTTCGATGAGCTGTGCGATCTGGTCTTCGGTGAGGGCCTCCACCGAGCCGTCCTCGGTGGTGTACGCGGCCGTCGGACGAGCCGGAGGCGTCTCGACGACCAGCAAGGTCCCCGGCGGCAGCGGCTGCTCGGCGAGGATCTGTTCCGCCGTGAGCCCGGCGGCGACCGGGCCGCGGACCATGTTCGCCGTGCGTGCGGTCTGCGATTCCAGGTCCTTCGCCAGCCCGTCTTCGAGGACGCTGCCGAGGATCGCGCTGGTCGCGACAGCGACCAGCACCATGATGAACGACGTGATGCCCACGAC